>JBGSQR010000433.1:0-20105 GCA_041737975.1 Geobacterales bacterium
ACCAGACGGAGAACATTATCCTTGCTTGGGTAGAAGTCGGTGGAAGTGTGGCCACAACCTTTGCACTTAGTCTGGACAGTCTCAGTGCCGTATTTGGAGAGGTGATTCATTTTACCGTCTGCCCCGCAGTGAGGGCAGACTATGAGCATCCTCTCGTATCTGGCTATTTCGGCATGATTGAGCATGGATTCTATTCCTAGAGTTTCATCATTGATTTGAGCTGCTTTACGCTACACTTGAAGAGAACCGTTCTATCTTCCAAACAGACAGGGTTTTTCGGTCGTGAGGGCCGAATGATTTCATGTCTTATCTCCTGTTAATTATAGTTAGACCTACAGCCACACCCCGTCAGTATCCAGCGCAGTCGAAATGTCGGTCTCAAAAAACTCTGTCACCCATTTTGGCAACGTCCGCCGTTTCCACATTTTACGGAGGTCGCCAACAGTGAACCCGAGGACACCGCCCGATGGCTTTGTAGCCATGTCCATTGCGGCACGAACGCAGCAGGAGACGGCTATCCCGATGCCAGTATCAACAACTTCAACACTGCCATCCCGGCGCTCTTTCTCCAGTTCTAGGTTATTGTCCCAGAGGTATTCTGTGACAATATCGCCCCCGCCCATCCAGTAACTGCGCGTCTCAGAATCGCGAGCACCGTTGTCCCAATCAATAATGTGCTCCATGCACCATTCCATGCGGCAATCTATCAGCGCCTCTACATGCTGTCTCACGACGCTCCGCCAACGATTTCCAATAGCAACATTAGTCATCCTGAGAGCAAAAACTTTCATACGTCGAAATTGTTTCCTCGTCATCTCATCCCCCCTGAAAGGTCTAGCCCCGCCCTGGAGGCGGTCTTCGCTACGCTCCGCCGCCGCACTGGCGTAGCCGTTATAGTGCAATGCAAAGCGCATCAAGTTCCGCAATATCGGCTGGCATGGTAACACCACACATCTTCATCAGAACTGCAGCAGTGCTTTTTACAGAATTTGTCGTTTTAGACATTTTCCCGCCATGCACCACGCACCGGTTTTTCCATGCGTCAGAAAATTTTGCCGGCTCAACTTTCGATAGGCCTGCAAGCTGTGACCAGTCTTTTGTATGAGCACCCAGGATAGCAAGGCCGTGAAGAAAGACTGCATGGCTTATTACGAATTTTTCCCTGACCTCTTCACCGCTCATGTTGCCGTCAAGCATAGGCTTCCAGTAAGGTATCTGGTTGAGAGCATCAAGGAAGCCGAGGACCTCTTCTGTTTTTTTGTCGAGACTTTTAAGGCTTTTGATGTTCTTGGCATTAACTCCAGTTAAAAGATTAATAAACATATGGAAGGCTACTAGACTCCATAGGTTTGAACTACGCTTGGCAGGAGCAGCAGCTTCCATATCGATCCTGCTCTTGATTGCCGGTCGTTTGTCCAGGATATCGAGAACCCACCGTGAAAACGGATTCCTGAGATCGTAAAGAGCGTTTAAAGACCCTGATGGCTTGCAGGCGTTGGAATTTATGTCAGAAAACATTTGTTGGCTTTTTAGCAATCCGCCGTCGTAAAACATGGTCACACTTACGCTTTGATCAGCTAGGGAAGGGTTTTCCTGTAGGGCCAATTCGATACCTTTACGCCTGTGTTGGCCGTCGTTTATCAGCAACATACTGTCAATTGGAATTTGCAACAGGCCTACGCCATAGCTATCATCGAGAGACTGGAAGGCCATACCTTTGTCACAACTGGCTGTAATGGCTGGCAGGACATAAGAAGTCGGGTTGGCCAGAATATAGTCAGCTATACCTTTCGCCCTTGCTTCGGACAGGTTCCTTTGAGCGCGAAGTTCAGCAGGAACGCTTTCATCATCAAACCTGAAAAGTCGCACCAGGTACTTGAAAGCTACTGTGGCAGTGAAAAACTCTTTTCCGGCTTGTATGCCTTTAGTGGCAGGGAACGTATAATTAATATTCATTTCGTTATCTCCGGTCGTTTTGTTCTTTAGGTTGTGTAAGTTTCCCCAATTCCATTTCAGCCACAGCGTTTGCCCCGTCTATTCCGCCAAAAGCAGTAAATTGGATTGGGGTCATATCGCTTTTGTAAAACAGAAACATGCATCTTGCCTCCCAATGGAAAGGAGGTCGAGTGTCAGAAAACTCTGTTGATGGTGAGTAACGGTAAGGCACAATATTTGAGTAACCTCTCTCCCTCTCTTGCCTTATGGTTTCTCTGAAAGCTTGCATAGTGCTGTCCCCTTTGTTCACTTGGTATATATTTAATATATACCATAATAATGAAGGGCGTCAAGCAAAACTTTCAAAATCAGGTTGGGCCGCATCCTTCCCCATAGGCACCAGCTGGTAGTTTCCATTCCCCAGGCTCAAGGATAATCTTGGCTGTATATGTCTCAGAGAGTGCTGCAGCAACAATCTCTGGCCGCATATCAGGATAAGCCTGTCCTAGTGCAACCAGTTCAGGTACAGATTTAGTGCGATTGATAGTAACTCCGAACTCTTCCTCGTAGTTGGCAATGGTTTGCACTTTCTCCGGCATGATCTCAGACAAACTCTTCCACTGATCTTTGCTCCCAAAAATACAGGCGGCACAAGAGACCCTTCCCCATCCCAATTGATATGCCCAGTGTGGGTTGACTCGATACTTCTCGATAATCGCCCACACCCGGGACTCTTCCCATTGGTGAACAGGCCGCCATTGATGAACAGTTCTCTTTTTGCCGTTTGTCTTATGTTCTTCCGCCTGCTTGTAGCGGGATCTGGAAGGTGACTCTTCTGCACGTTCTCCAGTAACAAGCAAAACTCTCTTACCGTTGAAGCGATCCTGTCCGGAAATTGCCTTGGAACAAACGTCAATTTTCAAATACGCTGAACACCAGCGAACGCTAAGATCGGCGCTTACCTGGGGGAATTTGCGCCTGGTTGATAGGCTTCCACGAATACCACCGGATGTAACAAGGCCGTCAGGTGTTTCAAATGTTGTAGGGGCTGTAAGGGAGTTTTCGCGCAACAATTCTGACTCGAAGCCTCCTATCTTCCATGAAAAATAAACAGGAATATCGAACGCCTCCGCTACAGCCCTGCAGTAATCGCTTGTGCATGGCCAGTCCATCAGCGTACTGCCTTCACGACCGTCGATTATGTGGTGCCAAATTTCAATTTTCTCCTTGGGGACTCCCAACTCAAAGAGCTCAAGCAGACAAGCCAGGGAGTCTTTGCCAGAGAACGCGACAATGATGTGATCATAGGAGAAGGGGTCAATATCAAAATCGTTGGCCGGTTCGATTACTTCTACTGGATCTTCCCAAAGTTTTAGCTGGATGTTTTGCATCGTTTATACCTGCCATGGGCCGGTTATCATGTGGAGGACCCGGCCACGCTTTTCGGTTTTAATGCACTTGTTACAGCGACAAGAGGGATAAAATTCTGCCAGGCCTATTGCCTGACCAGCATTGGTTTCGTAACTTTTCTTGTGACCGCATCTATGTTCGATTTCGACAGACATGATCGCTCCCTAGTAAACGCTTTTGACGCAATGGCCGTGAGTCATCTTATTTTCCCACAGCTCTTCGTCAGTCATGTGGCCATGCTTCTCGATAGCCTGAGCAAGTGCTTCCGAAAGACTCTTCTTCCCGAACACACCGAAGTTCTTTTCACCCTTATCCTTGAACTTCTCGAACTTGTTATTTTCAAATTCTTTCCATGCTTCCAGATCCTCCGGATAGAAACGGTGCATCCAGAGCAGTTCCTTTTCCGACATATAGGGACAAAGTCTGCAGTTGGACGGCAACGGGACCTTATGACCGACAGCCGTGATATAACGCTGGCAGTCGCCACGATCCATGCCCAGGTCAACCAGAGGATAAACGGTGGAGATGGATTCCCTTTTCCAGCGTTGTTTCTCTTTTGACGGATCAGCCATTCTCTTTTCTTCGCCTTTTGCAATGCCGATCAGGACGCGAATCTTGCCGTATTTGGTTGCAAAGTGCCTAAGCCCCTGTTTTGCACCGACAGGGAGGTTGTATTCATCGCCTACATATTTTTCCAAGTAGCTGTAAATTGGTTTGATTTTTAAGTTGTCCGTACAGCTTTTGACGAAAGCCACGGAACCAACTGTGTTTGTGCGTCCGTAAAACTCACGTAATCCCTTCCAACCATGAAAGCCCATATCTGGGTGGATATGCACAAACTCAATTCCATGCTGTGAACAAAACAGTTTAATTTCTTCCAGGTGTAAGTAAGTTTGTGGGTGCTCGTCCATCGTGTCTGAAAATAAGCAAATCAACTTACCAGGTGCGTATAGCCGCCTAAAATCCTTGTTGTATACCAACAGGTAGAGAATTGTTGTACTGTCTTGTCCGAGACCCATCGAGAGCACGCATAATTCCGGTTGGCAGACCAGAAGGGATTCTGTAGCCCTTAGTTTTGGAAGATGTGGTTTTGTATGGGTAAGGGCTACTTGCATTATTTCAGTCCTAAAAAGTTTTTGATAAATCCAGTAATTTTTGACTTCCAATTAACCTCTTTGCCGAATGATCTGACCCATACGCCATCATCGTTGACGAACTCAACGGAGCCGTCTTCTCTGAATCTGTAGGTATGATGAATCAGCAGAAGGCACTCTTTACAGAAAGCAACACACTCAAGAGTGACTACGGAGGGAATCAGACTGGCTGTATTACCCCTGACCATATTCTCCGGAATTTCCTTGCCGCATTTGCCGCAAGAGCAGTTGATTGTGACCCATTGCCGTGATTCTTCCTTAAAGGTGATCGGCATGGACTCTGATACTGGCTTGGAGTCCAGAAACATTTTCCGTAATTGTTCCGTTCGGTATTCTGAACTGATAGTTTTCATTTATTCCTGTTTTCCTTCGACTGTCTGTTCCGCTGTCAATAGTTGCGAATACCTGTTGAGTGGATATTGTTCTTCAAGGCTTGGAGATGGCTGATTGGCCTTTAGCTCGTTAACCAGATCAAGCTCGGCTCTGGCTGCAGCATCCCTGTTGGGGAAAGTAAAATCTCCCTGTTTGCCAAGTTCGTCTCTTCGGGGGTCACAGACTATGCGCCACTTCTTATCGGGGTAATTCCTGCTTACACATCCGCATCCACCATTCAGATGCGTGACGTTGTGGACATACCAACCTCCATGCCTCCAACGCGAATACTCTGGTTTCCAGTCTGAATTTTTCACATTCCGTCCTTGCTTGGTTCTATAGTTTTTGATTAGGCCGAAGCCAATAGTTGTGAAAATTTGTTTAAAGGATAAAGTTCTGCCAGTTTTGATTCCGTTACAGTCAGATTGAGAAAAGGTTTCACAGTTTTTCTTCTAGGGCTGAACTGGTGAGTCAGGACAGCGTAATCGCCTTTTGCCGTTCTACGAAAACGTACCGCCTCCATAGCGTCCCTTGCGGCCTCAAGAGTTGTATAAACCGTCTGCCAGTATGGAAGAGAAGATGCGCTTTGCTCTTGAACATATTGGCTTTCGGAGTGGTCTATGCGGAATCCGCACTCGTCACCGAAACTGTCTCTGAGTGGGTATATTTCCAGATCAACCTTGTTTGTATTACTGGCCATTTTCAAAATGCCTATGGCAGGGTCATGTTTGGCGAAGATATGGCCTTTACTGAGTACGTACTTGCTGAACTCCGCTATTTCTCTGCCTTTTTTGTCCACCCATGCGTTGCCATTCCATGAAGCCTTTTGCCGAAAACCGAGCTTGAGCTTTTCAGCTATTTTCTCTGCGAAAAGGTCAGATGATGGGGCACCACCAAGTTTTCCCGCATAAAGTCTGGCCTGTTTCAGGTCTCCGTCTTTACCGCTTGCCCGCCATACCACACCGCCATTGTTTGTTTTTGCTATTACATACCATTGGATGTTCAGGCCGCTTTTGTCGGCCTTCGCCAACCAGATAGCCTCTTGTGTGTTCTTTGGCATTAAAAGCATTTCAAACCCCGATGTATTCTTTGTTTGCGCCCTTCTGTATGATTTAATATTACTATAGTATTATTTATCAGTCAAGTTTAAATAGAAGTTGACACCGTCAGAGCGTTGATATATATTTTATATATACGGAGTTGGTCAAGCATGTTGCGAACCGGAATCTATAAGTAGGCTATCTATTGGAAGGTGAGGTCAATATGAGTGATTCAAAATGTGAGAATTTGGTGGGTGGTATGGATTGTTCCACTATGTACGATTGCTGTGATTGTGGCGGTGCAGAGTGTGGATGCGCTTATTGTTGGTCGTGTAACGCCTGTGATGTCTGCCGTGAACATGAAGGTGATTGAATATCTCATTTTGCTTTATTGAAACTATATGAAGAACCGCTTGATTATACAGAACAAAACCAACAACTTTTAAGGAGAACAACTATGGAAACAGCAATGGTGGTAACTGGCGGCACAATGAATTTTCTTCCTCTATCCATGATTTCGGCAGGGAACAACCCTCGTAAGCATTTCGACAGATCAGAGCTTGACGAACTGGAGGCATCAATTCGTGCAAATGGCGTAATTCAACCTATCGTTGTTCGCCCTCTTGAGGGTGGCGGTTATGCTGTTGTTGCGGGTGAGAGGCGTTTTAGGGCTTCCTGTGCGGTATATGGCCTAGAGGATGGCAAGATTCCGGCAGTAGTAAAAGATATGACCGATGATGAAGCCGACAAGGTAGCTCTTATTGAAAACACTGTCAGGTCAGATATGTCGGTGTCCGAAGAAGCCGAGGCCGCAGGGAAGATTCTGGAGAGCGTAAAGGGTAATCGAGAAGAATCTGCAAGGGTTCTTGGTTGGCCTTTATCAAAGTTGAACAGAAGGATTGCTCTTTTGAACCTGATTCCAGAGGCGATGGACGCTTTGACCGAGCGTAAGATTCTCGTTGGCCATGCCGAGCTTCTAGCATCAGTACCGAAGGATAAACAGGGTAAAGCACTGTCCATTATCATGGAGAAAGGTTTGTCCGTGCAGGACGTTAAGAAGTTCCTTATAACGGCTTCCACGGCTTTTAAAGAAGCTATTTTTGACCTGACACGTTGTGGCAAGTGCAATTACAACAGTTCTATTCAATCATCCCTTTTCAGCGAGTCAATTGGCGAAAACGAGCGTTGTACCGATGCAGAGTGTTTCAAGGCCAAGACTCAGACCAAACTAAATGAAATTACCTTCCATTTGAAAGAGGAAGTGCAGTCCGTCAAGTTGATTGAAGTAGGCGATTCCGGCTTTACAAAGTTGATGGTGGGTGGTGCTTCCGGTGTCGGTGTTGAACAGTATGAAGCATGTAAGATGTGCGCAAAGTTGGGTGCTACGGTATCAAATGTTGCGGGGGAAGTCGGCAAGGTTGAGCGTGAAATCTGCTTTGATACCGATTGTAATATGTCGAAGATTGCAGAGCGCATCAAGGCTGAAAAGGCGGCTCTCAAGGCGAAAGAGGAAAAGCCTTCCGAGAAGGTGTCCGGTTCTACTGCTACCACCACAACGGCTCCGAAAACAAAAACTGAAAAGGCCGAGCCGAAAGACCCGAAAAAGGTTGCTGACCTGTCTGCCAAGATCAAGGAATATCGCCGCAAGTCAGTTTGGGAAATTGCCGTCAAGAAGGAACTGGCAAAGCAGATTGAAAAGGGCAAGAGCTTCTGTCTGGATTTACTACTGTCAGGCAATGGCAACCTGATGAATACTGATTTGCTTGTCGGCTTCTTTGGCAAAATTACAGGAGAAGAGTATCCAGAAAAGGGATACAGTTCACACAAGGTTGGTGCTCCTGACAGCGTTCACATAATGACGGCAGAACAACAGGATAAGCTGTTTGCCGCCGCCGCAGTATCGGTGATTTCAAACAGCGGATTCGGTGAAGAACGCCTCAAGAAGGTTCTTGGCTTTCTTGAAACTGATCTGACAACACATTTCAAGCTGACCAAAGAGTTTCTTGAACTGCTGACCAAGACAGAGATTGAGGTTGTGGCAATTGAAGTCGGTCTGGACAAGAAGGTTGAGGATTTCAAAAAGCTGTTGTCTGGAAAGAAAGATGATCTGGTGAAGGGTCTTATGGCGGCTCCGTTCCAGTTTGAAGGCGCATTACCTTCCTTCCTCAACTACAAATAACCTCGAAAGGTTGTGATTCCCGAAGCCCTGCTGTTGATACCGCAGGGCTTCGCCATGTCCAGGTGCAACAGTCTGGCGGAATTGCTTTCTTGATCTTCATTCTTTAAAAACAGGATTTATTCGGCTAATTGCTTGACTCAAACAATCACATGATATATATTAAATATATACCAAGTAACAAAAACAACGGAGGTTTTATATGTTTAAAGAACTCGCTTCTCTGGTGAAAAAGACTTCGCTTCATATCATGGTATCTGCCGAAGGTGACGAACTGAGGGTGATTGTTATGCCAAAGGCTGTAGAGGGTCAGGATGCCGCACTTTCAACACCTCTTTCGCTGATCGGAACCCCTGCGGAACTGGATGAAAAGTTGCCTTCGATTCTGGCCGGATATGTCGGAACCAGACAGTCGCTTGAGGATTCTCTTGAGAATGTCAAGACGATCATGGACGAGGCAAAGAAAACGGCACAAGCCAAAGCCACCAAACCTGCGGCAAAGGGTAGCGCAACTAAGTCTGTTGCTGTTGCCGCATCGTGTGACGGTGAAGGTGATGGTGATGATTTTGATGATGAAGATAAACCTTTTGCAGAAGCCGTTGTGCCGACTGTTACAACCAGTAAGAACGCAAATAAGGAAGAAGAACTCAACCTGTTCGGCTACGCCGTGGCATTTAGACAGCTTTGGTGGTGATGTTGTGTGTGCGGAACGTGCTGTTTGGCTACAGTGGCAGGAAGATGATGTTACAAGCCAGATTGGTGACGATTGGTACAACTATGTGATGGAATCGGGCTGTTCTGATGTGTCAATGGTGTGGCTGTGTGAATTGGAAACCGGAAAAGTAGCTTCCCTGTTCCGAAGTATGGAGCGTTACATTGGTCGTCTGATTTGGGCTGAAAAGATGATTGGTCTTGTAGGAACTGTAGCCTAATAAACCCTGTTTTGCTTGACTGTCTGGTTAAGTTGGTATATATTAAATATATACCAAGCAAGGAGACGGAATATGGGAAATGCAGGGATTAGCTTTAATCAGGACAGTAGCGTTACTCTCAATAAGGCGATTCTTCTCTATGGGGAACGCAGTAACGCCTATGCAACAATCCACGATATAAAGCTCGACAAGAAAACCGGAGCCGCAAGTCTGACCGAGGGTGGAGCGATTACTCATTCAGCCTTGAATGAAATTATGAAGGGTTTGAGTCAGAGCATCCAGATCGGCGGCTATCTTCCGCCACATATCCTTTCCGTAGGACACAATTCCGTAGTCTGGTGGCTTGAGTCTGCAAAACAGCCTGTTCACTTTAAGTGCGACGGAAAAGTAATCGGCAATGAATCAGCGATAGTCCCGAACCCTTCCCTTATATTGGCAGTAAATGGCTCAAACTGGTATGTGGTTGCAGTAAAGGGCAATAAAAGACCACTGGCAGACACAGAGCTTTTTCAAGCCCCATATTTCAATGTGTGGGAAGGTGCAAAAATCTGTATCGGTAATGTGAATATTCCGAAGGATTATAGTGCCAAAAGCACTGAGCTTTGGAACAAGGCTTTCTTTGATTCCGCATTTACCCACCCCAATATTCATGCCCCGAACGGTCTGGTCAAATATAAAGGCGGAGCTTACAAGTTCTGGCGGGATATGCTTGACGGCAAATTCAAGCGGTTTCCAGAACAGGTTCTAGTGCCAATGAATATTACTCTCGAAGGTTTTATCAATAGCGTAAACAGAGGGATATAAGCCATGAAGCATGTCATCAACGAGAAATTGTTAAAGGATAAAGTCAGAGTTGCTCTTGTCGGTTGTGGTGGGACAGGCTCACAGGTGTTGACAGGTCTGGCAAGGCTTAACAAGGCAATGCTTGCATTAGGTCATGCCGGAGGGTTGGAGATTACAGCCTTTGACCCTGATACCGTGTCCACAAGCAATGTGGGCAGACAGCTATTTTCTCCTGCTGATGTGGGCGTGAATAAGGCTGTTCTGTTGGTACATCGCCTTAATTCGTTCTTTGGCACTAACTGGAAAGCAGTTCCAGATCGTCTGGATTCTCAAACTCATTTCGGCTATGGAGAAACACCGCACATCATAATCTCCTGTGTCGATACGAAGTCAGCTAGGCGGGAAATCGCTAAATTCTGCTACAACAAGGGCGTTCATTACTGGCTTGATATGGGCAACGAACAGGTTACTGGCCAGGTTGTCCTCGGACAGCCAGCATATCGCAATGACCAGAGAATAAAGAAAGACAAGCTGATGGACTTGCCTTGTGTGACCGACCTGTTTCCGCAGATCATGGATGAGTCGGAACCGGAGGATGACACCCCATCGTGTTCGCTTGCCGAGTCGCTCGAAAAGCAGGATTTATTCATCAATCAGCAGATCGCAACTTCCGGCCTCCAGTTGTTGTGGCAGTTGTTCCGCAACGGCGGAATTGATAATCACGGTTCGTTCATCAATCTGGCATCCGGCATGGTTATGCCGTTAGCTATCGACCCCGAAGTTTGGGCGAGATTCAAGCCTAAAAAGACGCGCAAGAAAGCCGTTAAAGCGAAGGAGGGTATATAATGCAGACTCTTGTGAAAACACCAATGGGTATATTCCCTGTCCATGTCGGATATGAAAAGCTGAAAGAAGCCGGATTGCTTGGTCAGTCTGGAGTCTTTGATAGGTTGGAAGTGCAGATAGAGAATTATATCCCGCATCCTGAGAAGCATGGCTACCTCAAGTATATTGGCAACAAGACAGTAGGCGAGGTTAGGAAGAGGCTGGAGGAGTATCTTCCTCATTACGTTAAACCGATTGAAGGAGCTGAAAACTGGAAAGACAGATTTGATTATTTCGATTTATCTGCGGCCACAGTGATCACAGGACTTAAATCGGATTCACCGTGGCCGAGGTGTCACGGAATTGCATGTTTTGTGGTAAAAGGAGCGAACGAAGGATACTACCTCCATGTTGAAGCCTTAAAACAAGAGGGGACGAGGCAATTGGTCTTTTTGGGCAAGACATTTTTGGGAGCCAGTACTGCTTGGGAAGTTGCAGAGGCTATAGCAACGATATTGCAGGCTTGATTCTGGTTTGTATCTGTTGCGGTGGAACAGAGTAATAATAGGCGGTTGGTCTTCGGACTTGCCGCCTTTTTCTTTATCTGCTTGACCGGTGCGGCTATTTGGTATATATTAAATATATACTGATTAACAAGCGGAGGCATTATGGGAAATACATTGAATAGATACGAACTGCAAAACTCAATCGATAAGGTTTATGGGTATTTCCTGCCATCGCCGATGCAAAATGTTGGTCTGGCTGGTGGACTTGATGCAGCATTTGTTTCTGCACAGGCCGAATGTGTGCGGCATCTTGAAGCACAGATAGCTAACATAAAGTCGCTTACGTTTGAGCAGTTTTCGGGTAAAAAGAAGTTAAAAATTGTCGAAGTTGATGTTGATATAGAAGAACAGGTTATCGCTCAGGATGTAAGCCGAGAATTGGTTGTCGGCGATTTGGTGTTTTGGAATGACCCAGATGACGGAATCAGTTCTGGGTTTGGTAAAATAGTCAAAATCGACTGTGATAACGGGATAACTGATGATGACTCGATCATTCTTCTTGCAATGATTAATGGCGGGGAAACTATGGCCCGTTTGTGTGAACTGGATTAGGAGATAGTTATGATCCAACTTGATTTTTTCGACAATTCACCCACTATCCAAGTATCTGCTCCGGTTGTTCCGGTGAAACAGGCCAATCCATACAGGATTGAGTTTGCGACAGGAACTATAAGACAAAATATTCAAATGCTCGGAGGAGGATTATTCATGACGTACTGTTCTGATGCAACAGACGTTGGCGGCGTTGTTACCTGTTCGCGTCTCTGGGATTGCGAGTGCAAAGAGAACTATATCCACAGTAAGGACGTTGCTTCATGTCCTGTATGTTGTGTGAACGAAAAAAGGGACAGCCAGCCGGATGCCCGCTGTAGTGAGGCATTTGTTTCTGGTAAATGTCCTCATATTGCTGTCGGGGTGAAACATGAGTGAGTCGTTACCGATAACAAAGTATTTAGACTCGAACCAGGCAAAGCCTATCTGGTTAAATGTCAGGGCGGGCGTATGGTTCGACGAATCTTCAAATGGGCTGAAACCCGGATGGAGGTAATTCCAGTGCTTCGTGTTCACAAGTCGCGTCAGTTCTTCCACAACAGGGCAATATAATGCCGAGACCGGTGAGTTGACCCTGCGGGGCAAGGTCATCCCGGCCAGCGAGATTTCCATACCGCTTTATGATTTGGCATTTGTTATCCCAGCTTAGTGCTAATTTAAAGAAGGGAATATTATGATTAAGCTGTACCACTTCACCAGTCGTTATCATTTGCCGCTGATCTTGAAGGAAGGATTGACCAGAGGTGATGTGCCATTGTCTTCCTGAATATCCACTCAGGCCGTCAATCTGACTCTTGAAGGTAGGGCACACAAACAGAAGTACAACCGAGAGAGTGCTTTCCTGTTCAAGGGGAAAAGACATTCGCTGAACAAGGCCGAGATTCGCATTACGGTCGAGCTGGATGCCGATTCCCCTCTCCTCTTCCATTGGCCTGATTTTATCAAGCGTACCAATATGGCTCCTGCCTGGCTACAACACCTTCATGGCAAGGCACAAGACAATGGAGATAATTGGTATCTGTATTTCGGAAAGATCATGCCGGAACAGTTTTACAGGATCGAGATTGATTCCGGCAATGGCAAGTGGGTTGATGCCAGCGGGATGACGTTTGAGTTGCCTGCAAAAGAAGTCTGTTTTGGTTCGGCTGCCGAAGCACAGGGGCAGAAGATAATCAGGATTGAACAGGCCGAATTTTTGAGGATGGCTGTTTAGTGTTTAGAAAGGTTGTCGCAACGTTTCGGAAATGTTGTGGCTACCTTTCTCTGTTCTAGTACAACCTCGTATTTCTTGTTTAACCTTTGCGTCGTAAAACTTTTTCCTTCGCCGCCACAAAAACATTATTGCATTTTGTCGCATTTAATGCGACAATTTGACCGCTATCAACTATGTGGGAGGCGATTATGGAACTTGCGATCAAGCACAGCAGGGTTTCGGATTCAAAAGAAGGTACTAAAAATATTTGGCATACCATTTTCCCTGAAATTTATGGTTCGGAGTCTCCTGATTCGATGCAAATAATTCAGCGTGTAAGAAGTGGGATTCCTGGGACTGTCTTGGGCAAGGTTGCCGCTGCCTATCAAATGCCTAAAAATGATATGTATTCTCTTTTACACATTTCCCCAAAGACCGGGCAAAGAGTGGCCTCTTCAAAACTTGATAAGGATAAGTCTGATCATTTGATTCAGATGGTAAAGGTTTATAGTCGCGCTATTAGCGTTTTTAAAAATTACGACAAAGCGATGAATTGGCTCAAATCTCCATGTTATGCACTTGGAGACCAGGCACCTATTCAGCTTTTAGATACCACTGAAGGTGCCGAATTGGTTATGACTACACTTGGTCGTTTGGAGTACGGGGTATTTGCCTGATGCTTTTATACCGTATTGTTGACAAAGCGTATGCAAATGACTTGTCAGGAGAAGGATCTCGTTTGTTTGGTGGCCGATGGAATCCTGCTGGCAGACCCGTTCTATATACTGCCGAGTCTCCTTCTTTGGCAATGTTGGAAATGATGGCTATTTGTGCCTTAAATGGTGCGCCCCCTGATTTAGTTTTAGTAACAATCGAGATCCCTGAAAATGTGACCATTGAAAAACCAGACTTGGCTGCGCTTCCGTCAGGATGGGATTCCCGGCCGCCAAAGTCTTCTACGGCTAATTATGGACTAAAATGGCTTGATGATGCAACAGCTTGCTGCCTGGTTGTCCCATCGGTTATTGCACCAGTTGGTTACGGATGGAACTACTTGCTCAACCCCCTGCACCCTGAGTTGACTGGCAATATTAAGCTGGTTGAATCAGTTGATTGGACAATTGACTCCCGCATAATGGATAAGATTTCAGCAAAGTAATACCTCGGCAAAACGGTTTATGCTTTTTGTTAGGCATAGTAAGACCGCTTTCTCCTGTTTTTCAACCTCCATGCGTTCATAAAAGTTGACGTTCTTCGGTTTAAAGTATATATTTAATATATACTTTAACACTGGAGGGAAACGTGACTTTATTCGACTTCGTCTGTGACTGGTGGGGTTTTGGCAGGTCAGACCTTCCTATTCACTGGCACTATCTCTATGCCACGCAAGAAGGCTGAAGCTCTTGTTACAGATAACGGCGGTTCAATTGCTTCTGGAGTGAGCAAAAATCTCTCTTATCTGATTGCTGGTGAAGCGGCAGGTTCAAAACTGGATAAGGCGAAAAAGCTGAATATTACAGTGTTGACGGAACTGGAGTTTCTTGGGATGGTTGCTTAGGAAAATTGGGCTTCTTTTTTCGGGAATCTGTGGCTCATTGACATGATCGTGAAAACGGTATATATTTTATATAGATATAACGCATCTGGTACTGTTGTCTGGAGGGTTGTCGGATGGAAAAACGTGAAGGTTGTGGATGCTGCAATAGCACAGGCAAAATCAAAGAAACGGAATTTGTTGACGGAGATGAGTCCGCCTGTATGACCTGTAATGGTAGCGGTTCCTTTACATTTAAAATTGCCACGTTGAACTGTTTTGTTAAGGTAGTTAAAGATGGAAACGAAACCGATCTTGGGGGTTTCAAGATGTTGGAGCAGACCGGCGAAGGGTTGCCTTCAGGGGTGTTTCTATTCGATTACTATGCTCTGACAGAGGAGCTTATCAATCGTTGTCTTTTGGATGATGAAGATGCGGCATTACTGGTTTGTCAACATATTGAAAGTTCGCTGAATGAAGGCCATGTTTGGCAAGGTAGCTATTCTCCTGTTAGTGAGCATATTTTTGTCAACTACAGCATTGAACCAGATGCGGTTAAGACGGAAGACGGTTATGTTTTCCTTCGACAACCGGATGGAAGCTATTCTGACGGGGATATGTTTTGGGAAAGCTGGAAGACTTTCCAGAATCAGTGTGATGCTGATGGCATAAAATACGCTCCTGGTGTCGCAAGATAAAAATACACATTTTCCAGAGCCAAACAGGAAGCGTTTAGATTGCAACCGTTTGGCTCTTTTTCTATTTGGGAGTCGTTTTGAGAACTTGAGAGGCTGGCAGCGGATGGGCGCATATCTCTGCTGTATGTCAAAGGGACATCCGGCAAGGCGATTCGCAGAGCGCGTCAGATAAAGATTCCTGAAATCAAGTCACCCGTAAGCTATGCAGTTGCGCTGCACGAAATCGGTCACATTTTGGGGAAGAACCCCAAACATCGGATCGACCAGGAGGTTGCTGCTTGGGAGTGGGCAAAGAGCAATGCTCTGTTGTGGTCGGACAGGATGGGGGCAAAAGCGGCAGTATGTCTTGCCTCGTATGTGGTCAGGCCGAAGAGGAGAAAGGGCATGAAAGAACCTGCGCCGGATCACCCGATCTGGAGATGGCTGCAAAGGTAGGTTGTTCGTAATAAAATGTCGACTTTAAGGATTATTAGCATGCAGCTATTTATAGAAAAGCTCAAAAGAGGCTGGTACTCAATGTCTTTACGACAAAAGTTCAGTCTCGTTTTTGTATTGGTCACTATTATCCCTCTTTTTCTAGCATCTATTGTCACCTTTAACGAAACTGAAACCGCCATGAAGCGAGTATTATTTGACAAGAATCGAGTAGTTGCAGAAAGCATGGCAGGGAAAGTTGAGTTTCTTTTTAACGAAAGATTCAAGCTGCTGAAATTGCTTGCCGGGAATGACGAAGTTATCTCAATGAATATCAATAAAATCCAGTCAGTTTTAAGGGGGGTTGAAAAACAATATCCAGACCTTGGGATTGCTTTTGTGATTGGGTTAGACGGTAATTTACTGGCTCGCTCTGACGGTGGTGATCTGAATATAAATTATATGGACAGACCTTATTTTGTCCAGGCACTTGAAACGAGGAAAATAACGTTTTCTGGTGTAGTCCTTTCCAAAACGAAAAATGTTTACGTTGTAGTAGTAGCTCACCCTATCATTGACAGTAACGGGGCAATTGCCGGAGTTATTGCGGTGAGCGTTGAGGTTGACAAGATTCTTGATTTGATGAACAACCATGTTTCTGCGGTTGAGAATGCATATGCTTTTATCGTTGACAACGAAGGTAAATTATTGGTTCACCCTGACAGAAAGTTGATGGACGCCCGCCTTGATGTATCGGCACTTGAAGCTGTACGAGGTGTTCTGGAAAATCAAACTGGCTGGGCTGAGTATGTTTTTAATGGACAGGCAAAATTGGCCGGGTATTCACGAATTGGGTTAACTGGATGGGGTTTGGTGTACCAACAACCTTTGAAAGGGGTAATGGCCACTGTTAACAAGCTGAGAATAACAAACAGCCTGATTATGTCGGTTGCAGGTATCGCAGCGGCTATTATAGGTATGTATGTCGCAAAGCAAATGATTAAGCCATTGACTGAAATGGCAAAAGCAGCTGACCGCCTGGCGAACAACGAACACACAGAGTCAATTGTGGTAAATACCGGCGATGAGATAGGTGAATTAGCAAATGCTTTTAACAGAATGACAAAACAGATCGCCAACCATGCTGAATCTATAACCCGTCAAAATGCGTATTTAAGTTCCCTTCACAATTTGTCTCTTGAAATCAACAACCGGTTGGGTTCAGAAAGTATTTTGGATGATATTGTAAAAAAAGCGGCAGAACTTATCGGTACTCAACATGGATTCCTTTATATATTCGACACGTTTAGTGGCAACTTCATACGACTAATTGGTTTCGGGGTGTATGAGAAGGATATTGGGAGGATCGTAAGTGGTAGTAATAGCGTAATTTCCAGGGTTAGGGCAACAGGTGATTATGTAATAATAAAAGATTACAGTAAGTATGAGCATAGACTTCCTGACCCATTTTTTGATTTCGTTGGATCTGTTTTAAATGTCCCACTGGGTTCAGATAAAGAATTCTTCGGAGCAGTAGGCCTGGCATTTACTGATAAGTCTCGGATGTTTACAACAGATGAAATTGGCCTTTTGAAACAGTTTACAGAAATGGCGGCTATTGCCTACAAAAACACCAAAATACTTTCAGATTTGCAAGCTGAGATAGCTAAGCGGATTAAAGCTGAAGGCGAAGTTCAACAACATGCAGGTTTCCTGCAAAATCTAATTGATAATATACCTAATCCGGTATTTTTTAAGGATCTTAACGGAGTATATCAAGGAGCGAACATCCCTTTTTGTAATTGTTTTGGAATTAAAAAAGAGGATGTAATCGGCAAAACTGTTTTTGATATAGCAACCATAGATAATGCAGAACAGCATGCTATTATGGATGCTGAACTGATAAGATGTGGTGGCTCACAAAACTACTCAGCAACTATAAGTTGTGCATATGACTGTTCTGTACGGGATGTAATATTCAATAAAGCTGTCTACAATAATGCTGATGGCAGTCAACGTGGCATTATAGGTGTTATCCAGGATGTGACCAAACTCAAAGAAAAAGAGGCAGAAGCTTTGAAGTATGCCGGCGAACTGGAAAGGAGCAATCGGGAGCTGGAGCAGTTTGCACAGGTTTGTTCTCATGATCTCCAGGAACCTCTTCGGAAGATAATGGCTTTTGGTGATAGATTAAGAACCCATAGTGCTGGGATGCTCAATGAAAAAAGCATTGATTATCTTGAGAGGATGCAGGGTGCAGCAGACAGGATGAGCCATCTTGTCGAAGATATACTGATTTACTCCAGGGTGGGCACTAAAGGGAATCCTTTTCAAAAAGTTATTCTTGAACACACCATGATGGAGGCAATGGCTAGTCTTGAATTCAGGCTTGAGGATACTGATGGGCAGGTTGTAGTCGGTAAGTTGCCCGAGGTGATTGCTGATGGTCCGCAAATGAGTCAGTTGTTTCAGAATTTGATCGGCAATGCACTTAAGTTCCACAAGGAAGGTGTTTCACCAAAGGTAACTATTTCGTGTAATGTTAATCGCGGGAATGAAACCGTTTTGGTTATTGAGGATAACGGCATCGGTTTTGATGAGAAGTATTTGGACAAGATATTTGTGCCCTTCCAAAGGTTGCACGGTCGGAACGAGTTTGAAGGTACCGGCATGGGATTAGCTATCTGTAAAAAAATAGTGGATATCAGAAGTGAAACATCTGCGATCGGTACACTACAGCTGGGATCTTATGTGCTACGAAGGTCCGGTTCTTGAGGGAATCAATATGCTGGGTAGTTTTATATCCAAGTGGAGACACCTGTGTTACCTGCTTGTAGGGTTTAATTCTACATTCGAGGAGGACATGTACCGGTTTCGTCGACTTAACGAAATGGGGATTGATGGATACATTATGCAATACAAGGGTGAAGGCGGTGAGACCGACCCGTTTAAGCTGTTGAGGCTTCAGCACTTTGCTCGTTGGATAAACGGTCGCATCTATAAAAAATGTCCTGATTTCGAGCAATACACCAACTGGATGAAGGCGCAGGCGGGTATTGGCAGCCAATTGCAGCTTATTTGACCTATAAATAGACTATTGAAAGAAAGGTGGTAAATATGTTATATATACCGGCAAAAAAGAAGAATAAGCCTGTTGCAGGAGAACAGAGAAAACGGAGAGTAAAAATGTCCGATGAAATAAAAGTACGAAAGAAGTCTACTGGGCGGAAACCGAAGGATCCGGCGCACAAGAGGAGCATACAGATTCCTCTGACATTACTGCCAGAAGAATACGAAAAGCTTAGTGCGGCTGCAGGAGATGCTTCAATTGCGGCTTTTCTGCGTGATGCAGCAAACGAAGTTATTGTTAGCGGGGTAAAAATGCTAGATGAACCGCTGCCTGTTTCTAAAGCGGAAGGTATCAATCATCCAATACTGCTTACGGCTGCCGAAAAAGAAGCTTATTCAAAAGCGACAAAAGAAACGTTCAACAGCATGCCCATGAATTACTTCCTGAGAGCAGCTGGGTTAATAAAAGCAGGAAAGAAATAATTTGGATAACGGGTATATAAATGAGTAAGAACTACGTTGCCGAGTCTCAAATTAGATCGCGCCATTTAGCAATACAAACCTCTTTCGTGTTTCTTCTGGTGTTTGCCTACAGCTTTATAGTTTTTGAGCCAACTTCTATAGGTCACGCGGATAGTTATTTGGAATTAAAACATTATCAATTTGTAGTGGCTTCCAGATGGTGGTTTTTGGGTATCGCAGTGACATTTATTTTATTAGCTGTGTATTCATCGACCATTGCACAAAAAAATCACCATATGCATAAATTCCGCAGAAATATCAACATTGTCGATGATCACCTAGATAAGTAAAACCCTTCCTCACCCATAAAATATGCGCCTTCATTTCCAAATGAGGCGTATTTATTTTGCCAAAATGGTCTTTTTGTTGTTTTTCAGAGACTATCTCACTTAAAGGATAAGCTGGGTACTTCTCCTCATTTTCCAGATCATACTTAAAAGCTATAACTTATATACTCTATTGTTGTATTGAGACGGATCTTGGATGTTTGCATACCTTTCAAACGCATTGTCTGCAGGGAAGTGACAAAAAAGGCACCGAAATGACTTCGTGCCTTTAAAACTGCTTGTATGGAAGATGACTTTAGGCGGGAATACTCACTTCGCTTATTTTCCTGAATATCTTGCCGCCTGTTCTTTCAATAAAGCGGATAATCTGAAGGTTGACAGGCAAGCCTATAAAATCACCTGAATCTCTCAGGTCCGTTCTAAGGCCATAAGAAAGTTTACCCAGGGCAGAGGCAAAGCCTATCTCACTTGCCGTGCCAGAATCAACCTCAGCCCCATCAATGACAGCAAACAGCACATCACTCTCAAGAATTCCCAGCTCATTTACTTCACCAATCATATTTGCGATAGCCTTGAACGCTTTTACCCGGGATTCATAGTCCTGTATCTGGTTGGCGTTTTCAATATCCACAGAGAACAGTGTC
>JBGSQR010000391.1:0-13505 GCA_041737975.1 Geobacterales bacterium
TCTGGAGTTTTGTGAATGGCTGGGTGCACCAACATCTCCGGTAACCTGGGACCTGGGCCCCTGGAATGATGAGGAACGGACCTGGCAGAAACAGTTTTATTCTACTATTGGCCGCCCGGCAGTTCCGATCGTTGTTGCAACCAGTAAGCTTCAGAAAAACTGGATCCCTGAACGGTGGGCAGAGGTCTGCGATGCACTTTATGCTGATTTCGGCCTGCAGCCGATTCTTGTGGGAGGCCGTTCAGCAGTGGAAGTTGAGAGTGAGCGGATTATCATGGAACGCACGAAGCATGCGCCGTTGACCGCCCTGGGTAATGGCGGATTGCGCGGGCTGGTGGGAATTCTTGAGGGGGCGGCACTGGTTATCTCGCTTGATACCGGTCCTTTGCATATTACTGTCGCGCTTGATCGTCCGGTCATCTCACTGATGGGTTATTCCAATCCAAAGCGGGTAGGGCCGTATCGTAAATTTGGCGATCTGATGATTGATGCGTATGGTGAGCAGGGTGAGGATTATGCCATAACTATGGAGAATCGTCCGGACCGCATGCAGCGAATTACCGTCAATGATGTGCTTGAAAAGGTGCAGGTTTGGCGCTCAAATTATCTTTGATTCCGTTGCAAAAGTTCAGTCAGCTTGTTGTTTAAATTAACAGGGTTATCAATGGTCAAATCGAGTCGCGCCAGCAGTATGTGACCGGTAAGTTCCTGCGGTAGCCCTTTTATTTTTACACCATCTTTTTCAGTAGTGACAATCAGCTCTGCTCCGCTTCTTCGCATTGCGTCCATTAGTTCACCGACCCGTTTTTCGCCATAGGTTTCATGATCCGGGTAGCTGATGCAATGTACCAGATTCAAACCGAGTCCTCGCAGTCCATTAAAAAACAGATCAGGGTCGGCAATACCTGCAAAAGCCATGATCTTTTTCCCATTATATTCGGAAACAGGGAGTGATCGGCCGGTATCAAGTTGTATCAAATCAACTATAGTATGGCTGGAAATACAGTAGTGTATGCCATGGGTATTGATATTGATTTCGGCTCCTTTTATTGGAGCACGTGTAAACAGAATCAGGTCCGAACGCCGCATTGCGGATATGCTTTCTCGTAACAATCCGGCCGGAAGAACCATCCCGTTTCCAAATGGCCTGGAATAATCCAGCAGAAGTATATTCAGGTTGCGGTGCAGGCGCAGGTGCTGGAAACCGTCATCCAGCAGAAAAATATCGGGTGAGAACTGCATGGCCAGTTGGCCGGCAGCATAGCGATCCGATCCGATGACTACGATCAGACCTGCAACGGTGGATGCCAGCAAGTATGGTTCGTCTCCGCATTCTCCAGCATTTAACAACAGGTTCTTTCCGTCACTGACAACACAGGACCGGCCTTCCAGAGATCCGCCATATCCTCTTGAAAGTACAGCGACCTTGTAGCCCGTGGCCAGCAGGTCTCTGGCAATACGGGCAGTTACCGGCGTTTTGCCAGTACCACCAACAGTGATATTGCCGATGGAAATAACCGGGCGGGGCAGGCGGAATTTTTTCAAAACACCGCTTTGATACATCAGGACTCTAAGTCGCAGAATCAGAGAATAAAGCCATCCCAGTGGGCTCAGCAGCGCAAGCACAAGTCGGTCTAGCGGGCCGGTGAGTCTGCCGGAGGCAAGCATTCTCCAGTATGTCTGGGCGGATCCACTCATAAATACCTTTTGATTATTGTCATGTGTCGTTCTGTGGCTCCACCGTTTTCCCGTATCAGTTTAAGTCCGTTCTGACCTATTAAGTGGCGCAGGTCGGAATTGGAAATCAGGCTTCTAAAGGCAGCAGTTAATTCTTCCGGAGATTGTAGCTGAATACCGGCCTGGTACTGTAAAACCAGAGTTTCAATTTCCCTGAAATTGGACATATGCTTGCCAAAAACAGTTGGCACGCCTACTGATGCCGGTTCCAGAAGGTTGTGCCCGCCAATTGGTACCAGACTGCCACCCACAAAAGAGAAATCCGATAAGGCATACATGTTCATCATTTCACCCACGGTGTCTACCAGCAGCACATCGCCATGCTTCAACCGATTGTTGCTATCCAGGTTTTTACGTCTCTGAAAATTTATCCCGGTACTTTTTAACAGTACTGCCACTTCTTCTGCCCGTTCCGGATGACGCGGCACAAGAGCTAAAAACAGATTTTGGAACTCTGTCAAAAGTGTTTTATAAGACGAAATAAGGTGTTTTTCTTCACCTTCTCGAGTGCTGCCAGCCGTAATAACACAGGAATTTTCAGGGATAGAATAGTTGCTACGTAACTCGTTACGTTTTTGCTCTGTTGGCGGTTGTGACGGTATGTCGTTTTTGAGGTTGCCGGCGACTAGAGTATTTTCTGGTGCGGCTCCAATGGCAATAATGCGTTCCAGTCCAGGCTGTGACTGCATGCAGACTGATGAGAAACAGCGCAGTGCCGGCTTAAAAAACCAGCTGAATTTTAGATAGCGTTTAAAGGAACGGTCTGAGATGCGACCATTTGCCAACAACAGCGGGATCTGATTTCTGGCTGCTTCCCGGCAGAAGTTTGGCCAGATTTCCGTTTCCATAATTATGATGATGTCTGGTTTGACAGCATTTAGAAGAATACGCACCGAAGGCATAAAATCGAACGGGAAATATATACACAGATCTATTTCCTTAAATCCACTGGCTGTAGTTTTACCGGTTTCCGTGGTGTTTGATACCACGATGGCATGGTCAGGATATTTATGACGCAGAGCTTTCAGAAGAGGTCTGGCGGCAATAACTTCCCCTACGGATACGGCATGTAGCCAGATAACAGGCCTGCCAGCAATAATCGACAGTTTGTTGGCCGGGATAAAACCGAAACGCTCTGCTATTGCCAGAGGCCAGCCAAGCCTGATCGACCTGAAGATATTGAACAGGAAAACCGGAATCAGCAGGAAGATGGATATTATGTTGTAGGCCAGATAGAACATGGCTATTTATCAGGGACAGATGAAGTTGTTGAAGGTGTATCCAGCTTTAGCAGTGCAGATAATAGTAGCGCCGTTAAATAAACCATACCGCAAGCCCAGATGGTGTCACTCAGGAAGTGGCCACCCTGTGTGATGCGGGCGATACTCATAAATATGGCAAAAATAGTTCCGCCAATCAACCAGTTGCGGGCCTTTCGCTTGCTGCTCTTGCGATAGATAAAGTAAGGGGCTGTCATATAAAATGCGGCAGAAGTATGACCTGAAGGAAAGGAGCGTCCGTTGCCGTCGATTCCCCTCTGCCAGGGCTGGAGAAATTCCTTTTTCCCCTGAAACTGGATTATCTCACGCGGTCTTGGCCTTCCCCAATGGTCTTTGAACGTTGCATTGACAATCAATCCCGGTCCAATAACCAACAGAAGGAGCAGAAAAATACCCGGTTTTGCCCAGAGTCGTTTTTCAGGTCTAAAAAATGAAATAACAAATGCTGCCAGACCAATTATTGCAATAATGAAAGATGGCCATCTGTCTAGTTTGTAGAGAAGTTTCCATGGCTGCTGGTCGCCAATCGGCCATTGTCCGTCAATAAAGAAGTACGAGGAAATAATTAAGTCTGCGTTGGTGTATGCAATCAGGATTGTAGTTATTATCAGAAAAACAATTACAAGTGTGGCTTCCTTCAAGTATCTGCTATTCATTGCATTTCGTCTCCAGCCCGTTTCCAGCGGCGATGAATCCAATACCAGTCTGCCGGGTGAGCGCAAACAAAGTCTTCCAGATAACTAGACAGGGCTTGAATATCCTTTTGAACTCCAATTTCTGTACGATCACCGCAAAGTATGTACTCTGGATATAATTTGAGTACATGCCGGTCACCCATACGGTGAGTAAAAGCAGGAATCAACGGGACACCGGTTTTATGAGCAATGATTGCAGGGGCTTTGTTTGCCCAGGCCTTTCGTCCAAGAAAATCAATCAGTGCACCATTGTCTTCAAAAACAGCCTGATCTGCCAGCATTCCGATTATTCCATCGTTCTTGATCGCACCGAGGATTGGACGCAAGGCATTTTTGTTATAAATCAACTTGCTGCCGTAGCTGATTCTCATTTTTTCAATTATTGAATTAAGGTAAGGGTTTGTCTGTTTTCGAGCAATGGCCCACATATTTTCATTGAAAAGTCTGTTACAGGCTAATGACATCAACTCCCAATTACCGCAGTGTGCCGTGAAAATCAATAATCCTTTATGCTTACTGCGTGCTGCATCCAGATTCTCCCGGCCTTTTACTTCAACGGAATCAATCAGCATGTCACCTTTGTGATGATACAGGCGACAGATCTCAAAAACTGATATTCCCAGATTCATAAACGTGGCTTTTGCGATCTCTTCAGCGGTTTTATATTCGCCAGTCCAAGCCGGGTGATTTTGCATGAATGGTAATGCTTTGTTTATATTGTTTATTGCAATTGATCTGCGAGAGTTGAGAATCCTGAACAAAAAAGTACCGAGTTTTTTGCCGATCCGAATTGATTGAGACCTTGGAAATGCGGCCACAATGAGGGTGAGCAGATAAAAAATAGACGCCTGTATCAGCCAGACAAATTTTTTCATTCTATATGGAGGATCCTTTGGAAGTTTTATTGTTTAAAGGTGTGGATAAATCAAGGGCGATGCGGGCGACATTTGCCGAGGCACCACCATGTTCCAGTTTTTTGCGTACTTCTAACAGCTTAGTTACTATTTCTGCTTTATAGGTGCTGTCAGAGAGAATTCTCCCAATTTCTGCGGAAATTTCATCCGGGTTAGCCTGGTCCTGAACCAGTTCTTTGACAACCGTCTCACCAACAACAATATTGCAAAGGCCAATATTATCGACTTTTATAAGCCTTTTAGCCAGTTGGTAGGTCAGTGGAGACAGCTTGTAGATAATCACCATGGGAGTGCCTACCAGGGCAATCTCAAGTGTCACTGTGCCTGATACCGAAATGACGGCGTCACAGGCGCGAATCATGTCATGAATCCGTTCACGTGTTATGGCTACATTGAGTCCGGCAGCGGTCAGCTGAGGTACTATGTCTTCAGATTTAAGGGTGGAGGCCAGAGGAAGTATGAATTGTATCTCTGGAAAGCGCTCTTTCAGTTTGATCGCTGACCCGATGATGACCGGCAGCAAACGCTCAATTTCATTCTTACGACTGCCAGGGAAAAGTCCGACTATTTTTTTTGCCGGGTTAAGAGCAAAGCTGGCAGCAGCCTCGTCTCGCCCCATGGTCACATTAACCATATCAGTCATGGGATGTCCCACATATGTAACCGGAATGGCAGCCTTTTCGTAGAAGGGTACCTCAAATGGCAGAATGACTGCCATATGATCAACCAGCTTGGCTATTTTTCTGACACGCCCCTGACGCCAGGCCCAGATTTGGGGGCTGATGTAGTATAGGACTTTAACACCGGCCTTACGTGCAACTTTAGCCAGGCGAAGGTTGAATCCGGGGTAGTCGATCAGTATCAGCAGTTCAGGAGGGTCATTTAAAAGGATTTTCTTCAGTTTCAGGAAGGCTGATGAAATTACATCAAAGTGTTTCAGTACTTCAACCAGTCCAACAACAGCCATTTCTGCCGAGTCTACAAGAGTTTCCACACCTGCTTCACGCATGCGTGCACCGCCAATGCCGAAAAAGTGTAGTCCTGGTTCAAGTTTGAGTGCTTCTAGAGCAAGATCGGCACCGTAGATGTCGCCGGAAGCTTCTCCGGCAACTATCATGATACGCCGTGTTTGCTTATCCAATCAGAACCTCTCGGACAGTTTCCGCAACCATGCGGACAGCTTCATCGGTCATCTCAGGATAAATCGGCAGTGACATGCAGTTGGCTGCAACCTGTTCAGCTACCGGCAGAGAAACGTTACGGAAAGTGTCTGCAAAAACATCCTGTCTGTGAAGCGGGATAGGGTAGTAAACTGCAGATGCAATCTGGCGCTCTGACAGCCTGGCCATGACAGCTTCACGCCTGTCTGTCAGCAAAGTATACTGGTGATAGACATGTCTGCCTTTGCCATCTTCAAATGGAGTTGTGGCAACATCAGCCAGCTGTTCTGAATACAGTTGCGCTACCCGGCGGCGATTGCTGTTATATTCGTCAATATGTTTCAACTTAACACGCAGGATCGCTGCCTGAATATCATCCAGGCGGCTGTTGTAGCCGATTACGCTGTGGTGGTATCGAACCTTGCTGCCGTGGTTACGAAGCACTCTGATTTTCTCTGCCAGTTCTGCAGTTGCACAGGTCAATAAACCGCCATCGCCGTAGCAACCGAGATTTTTGCTGGGGAAAAAGCTGAAACAACCCATGGAACCGATTGTGCCGGTCATTTTACCATTAATAGCAGCTCCGAAAGATTGTGCGCAATCTTCAATCAGCACCAGGTTGTATTTTTCACAGAGAGCTAAAATTGGTGAAAGATCAGCCGGTTGTCCGAAAAGGTGAACAGGCATGATCGCCTTTGTGCGTGGCGTAATTGCTGCTTCGATCAGTTGTGGATCAATGTTGAATGTTTTAGGGTCAATGTCGGTGAAAACGGGTGTAGCGCCCGCATAGCAGATCGCTTCTGCCGTTGCGATAAAAGTGAAAGGAGATGTAATAACTTCGTCACCAGGTCCGATTCCTGCGGCAAGTACTGCTAGGTGGAGAGCATCAGTCCCGGAAGCAACAGTAACAGTGTGTGGTGACTGCAGATAAGTGGCTATTTCCTGTTCAAGGGCAGAAACGTTTGGGCCCAGGATGAACTGTGCGCTCTCAATGGCATCCAGAACAGCTTTATCTATTTCGTTCTTGATGCTGTGATATTGGGTTTTCAGATCTACCATCGGTATCATGACGTTTTCCTTCCAAGGCTCGTGTTGATCTTTAAGGCTGTCTCCAGGGCCATTCTTCCGTCACGACCGCTAACCAGAGGCTGTTTGCCTTCCCGGATGGCAGATAAAAATGAGTCAATTTCACTCCTTAAAGCATCCGCTTCATCCAGTTGTCGTTCATCTACTTTTACATTGGGGATGCCTGGGAACAGCTCTCCGTCTCCCTTTTTGGCCACAAGCAGTTTACGGTTCTGGAAATCCAGGGTTAAATATGCATTATTCTGAAAAATACGCATTTTGCGTTCACTCTTAAGACTGATCCGGCTGGCTGTGACGTTGGCAACGCAGCCGTTTGCAAAAAGAATGCGGGCATTGGCAATATCTTCTTCCCCTGTGAAAACAGGAGCACCAATGGCATCGATACGTTCCACAGGAGATTTGACTATATGCTGGATAATCTCGATATCGTGAATCATCAGATCAAGCACAACATTAACATCCGTACCGCGAGGTTTGAAAGGGGCGATACGTACTGATTCTATGAACAGCGGTTCCAGCAGGACATCATTAAGCGCAACCAGTACTGGGTTGAAACGTTCCAGATGCCCGACCTGAAACACTACGCCGGCTTTGTCCGCCAGGGCTATCAAGTCATCCGCTTCTTCAATGGTTACGGTGATCGGTTTTTCAATCAGTACATGTACACCGGCAGCCAGGAAGTCTTTTGCCACATGGTGATGCAACTGTGTCGGCACAACAATGCTGACGGCATCAACTTTTCCGATCAGATCTAGGTGGTTTGAAAATGCTTTAGTGCCAAGCTCAGCTGCAATTTTATCAGCCTGACCCTGAATGCTGTCGACTACGCCGATCAGTTCGACGTCCGGATTTGCAGCATATTTCTGGGCGTGAAATTTACCCAGGTAGCCTACTCCTATGACAGCGGTTCTAAGCTTGCTCATCCTTTACAGATACCTCTTTGTGATCGTTCAATAAATGCCAGTAGGTAATCAATTTCCGGAGAACCTGTGATATCAGCTTTTATGCGTTCAATAGCATCCGGAAGCTTTAGTTTTGCCATAAAAAGTGTTTTATATGCTTTTTTGATATTGCTTATAGCTTCGTCTGAAAAGCCGCGACGCTTGAGCCCGATCAGGTTGAGGCCGCGCAGTTTGGCTTCGCGCTTGTCGTTGGTAGCGATAGCGTATGGAATTACATCCAGTCCGACCATGGTGCCGCCGCCGATCATGGCATAGGCTCCGATTGAGGTGAACTGGTGCACAGCGACAAGGCCACCCAAAATAACATTGTCTTCAACTGTGACATGCCCGGCAAGTGTGGCTACGTTAGCCATAACCACGCCGCTTCCGATACGGCAATCATGGGCCACATGTGAATATGCCATGAAGAGATTATTATTGCCGATAACGGTTTCGCCACTGCCGGTCGCCGTACCTCTATGAATAGTTGCGAATTCACGGATGACATTGTTGTTTCCGATCCGAGTCCAGGCCTCTTCGCCACGATATTTGAGATCCTGTGGTTCCGCTCCCACCGATGACTGGTGGAAAATATTGTTATTTTCCCCAATGGTTGTCCAGTCACCTATTACTGCATGCGCTCCGACTTTGGTGCCGGAGCCGATCTGGACATGTTTTCCGATAATTGCATACGGACCGATTTCTACGCCCTCTGCAATGTTTGCACTGCTATCTATGATTGCGCTTTGGTGTATCATGGGGATCTCCTTGCATCTGCATCGACGCCATTCTCTATCTAAGATTTAACACCATGATCAATTTGATGCGGCAGAATCGGCAAAAGTTGCTTTCAAATCAGCTTCGGTAACCAGTGTATCTCCTACGTAGGCCTTGGCACTGACGCCCCAGATACCACGACGCTGCATGGTTGTTTCAATTTCCAGCCTCAGTTGGTCACCCGGGAAAACCGGTTTCCTGAACCTGGCGTTATCGATGGAAAGGAAATAGCTGACTTTCTTTTTGGTCGCTTCATCCGAGGCTTCATAGGCCATGATTCCGGCAACCTGAGCCAGTGCCTCAATGATCATTACCCCTGGCATAACCGGATGTTGTGGGAAGTGACCCTGGAAGAATGGTTCGTTGATAGTCACATTTTTGATGCCGACGCAGCGTTTTCCCTGATCAAGTTCGATGATTCGATCAACCATCAGGAACGGATAGCGATGTGGCAGAATTTTCATGATTGCATTAATATCCATTATCATAGACAGCCCCTTACCAGTAATTATTTAGCAGCCAGTTTGGCTTCCAATTCTTCAACTCTCTTTAAAAGTGAACTTATGCTCTTACGCATTTCAGGCAGCTTTGGCAGGATCACTGTTGATTTCAGCCATTCCTTGTGCGGAGCAACTGGATAGCCGCTGTAGTAGGCATTTGCCTCCAGGGAGTTAGGTACACCTGACTTGGCTCCGACAATAACATTGTCACCAATCTTTATATGGCCTACAACGCCAACCTGCCCTGCCAAGGTGACATGGTTGCCAAGCTTGCTGCTGCCGGAAATTCCGACCTGGGAAACAATCATGCAGTCTTCACCAATCTGGCAGTTATGAGCGATTTGCACCAGGTTATCCAGTTTGGTCCCTCGCTTTATCAGGGTAACTTCCAGAGCGGCTCGGTCGATACAGGTGTTAGCGCCGATTTCCACATCGTCTTCCAGAACAACTATACCGATTTGGGGAATACGGTAGTAGCTGCTGCCATCCGGCGCATAACCAAAACCATCGCTGCCAATTACTGCACCAGGCTGAATCACACAGCGGTTTCCGATTCGGCAACGCTCTCTGATGACCGCATTGGAGTGGACTGTAACGTCATCTCCAATAGTTACGCCATCATAGATGACAGCACCGGAATGTATGACACAGCGGCTTCCCATGGTAACATTTTTGCCAACAGTTGCACCGTTATGTACTGAAACCTGTTCACCGCAGGAAATATTTTTGCCGATTATTGCGCCTGGCATCAATCCAACGGCAGGTTGTTGTTTGACATAGAACAGGGTCAGCAGTTTTGCAAAACCAAGGTAGGGGTTGGCAATTTCAATGACATTGCGCCCGTAAGATTCTCCACCAGCAGCCATAAGCACGGCTCCGGCCTTTGTTTCGGAAACTTTGGCAGCATACTTGGGATTGGCAAGAAAGGTTATTTTATCCGGATAGGCTGAATCAAGTGGCGCCAGTACGTTAATCAGGTGGTTTTCGTCACCACGGACAATGCCACCCAGGTATTCTGCCAACTCTTTGAGTGTTTTGTTTCCCTGCATGTTATCACCTATTTCTTGCGATTTGCATTGAACTGCTTAAGCATTTCATCAGTAAGATCGGCTTTTTCGTCAGCAAAGAGCATGTTTTCATTTCTGACAAAGATGAAAGTGTAGCCGTTTTTCTTGCCGAATTCACGGATCACTTTTTCCATTTCCACCAGAATTTTACGTGTCAGTTCCTCATCCTTGCCCTGAAGCTCTTCCTGGGCATCTTTGGTGAAACGCTGGAAATCCTTCAGTTTGTTCTGGTAGTCCTTTTCCTTGCTTGCCCGTGCTGATTCGGACAGGAGCATGCCCTGTTTTTCCAGTTCTTCCTTAAGCTTTTTCAGATCTTCCTGTTTGACGTTGATTTCATCCTGGAATTTCTTGACCTTGGTAGCCAGTTGTTCTTTGGCTTCTTTGCCGGCTTCCGAGGTGTTGATTGCACGCTGCATATCGATATAACCGACTTTTGTCTCGGCTGCAAAAGCGCTACCGGCGGTAATACAACTTGCAATTAGTACTGCTGTTACAAATCGTTTCATGATGATTCTCCTTTATTTTTGTTAATGCTATTAGAAAAGACTTCCGATTGCAAATTCAAATCTGCCGCTGCTGCTGTCCAGTCCGCTCCGAGGATTCAACGGTATGCCATATTCGAGTCGAAGCGGGCCAAGCGGCGAGGCCCAGCGTATTCCGGCACCATAGCTCATCAAAACAGAACTGAACATGTTTTGTTTTTCACCGTATGCATTGCCATAATCAAAGAAAACAACTCCCTTGATGCCGGCTTCCTGTAAGAGCGGGACGGCAATGCTGGCACTGCCGTAGAATTCCTTGTTTCCACCAAGATAGACTACTTCGCTGGTTCTATTCAGCAGGTAGTCTACAGATAGTGAATGGTCAACGGGAGAAACTGTCCTGGCTTTAAAGCCTCGCAGTGAATAAATACCACCCAGGTAAAACTTTTCGTCAATTGGAACTTTGGTGCTGCCAACTTGCGCTATGTAACCAAGAGTAAGTTTTTTAGAGAAAATTATATTTTTAGTAAGCGGGTAAAACCAGGTGTTGTCTGTTATGAAACGTGCAAACTTGTTGGTACCGCCAAGTCCGGCGTATTCAGCCGACAGGCTGTTGATCATGCCGGTAGACGGGTCAAGTCGATAATCGGTACTGTTGCGGCTTATGCTGGCAGAAACGGAACTGGTTGTGCTGCTGCCGAGACGGTAAAGCTCAGGGTCTCCGGCACTCAAACTTTGATAAGCATAAGACGGTTCAAAAATATCCTTGATTTCATATTTGTATAAAAAGAATGTGCTGATTGTGTCACTGATTGGGTAACCGGTTTTGATGTCGCCACCGGTTGATCTGAGAGTATAGTCGGTATAGATACGTTCGGATCGGTAGATGTCAGCTCCCAGCATCCATTTGGAATCAAGGAAGTACGGATCGGTAATGCCAACGGAGTACATCTGAGTTTTACCGCCCAGAGATGCGGAAAGATTGCCCTTCAGGCCCAGACCCAGAAAGTTGTCCTGGCGGACAGAACCTTGTCCGATTAGGCCATCCAGAGAGCTGTAACCACCGCCGATTGTGAAAGAACCGGTTGGTTTTTCTTTGACATTTACATTAACATTCAGCTTTTTATCACTGCTGCCCTTGGCTGTTGCCACGTTGGCCTGTTCAAAAAAACCTGTATTCATGAGGTTTTGTTTGCTTCTCTTCATTCCGGTGGCATTGAAAAGCTCACCTTCAGTGACACGCATTTCACGACGGACGACTTTATCTCTTGTTTTTATATTGCCCGACACGGAAATTCTTTCAATATGGACAAGCTCTCCCTTTTCAATGTCAAAGGTAACATCGACAACCTTTTTTTCGCTATTGGCCTTGGTTAAGGGAACAATATTGGCAAAAGCATAGCCTTTGTCGCCGTAAACATCCGTTAGAGTTGAAATGTCTATCCGCATGGTGGAACGGTTGAAAACTGCTCCCGGCTCGGCTTTCAGCTTGCTGCGTAATACTGACGAGGCTTCCAGCAGATCACCTTTAAAATCGATCTCTCCCATGCGGTACTGTTCACCTTCAGTAATTGCAATTGAGGCTTCCAGTGCATCTTTGGCTTCGGTTAATTTAACTGTTGGTTCGCCAACCTTCACATTGATATAGCCATTATTCATATAAAAGTCTGCTATCAGCAGGGCGTCGTTTTTTAGTACTTCTTCCTGATATGTACCGGCATCGGTTAGCCATGACATGAACCACGACTCTTTGGTTTCCATGACTCCCCCTCTGAAAAGGAGGCGGTTACCCAAAAAAGTGCTATCGGGAAAATTGTTATTGCCTTCAAAGCGGATGGAACTGATCAGGACTTTATTACCTTCAACAATCTTAAAGGTAACGTTCTTTTCCGTAGCTGAAATGTCCTCAACTTCAGGTGTTATTTCAACCAGATAATAGCCCTTTTCAATATACATTCTTTTGATCTTTGCGACACTTCTGTTCAGGTCTGTTGTGGAAAAAACAGCCCTTTGGCTCATTTCAAGTCCTTCTTTGGTAAGTTTTTCGGTATTGATTTCCTTGTTGCCGACGAATTTGATCGAGGCAACAACCGGTTTTTCTATAACCGTATAAATCAGGACAGTACCCTTGTCCGATTCTGCAGTTGAAACCCGCACATCCTGAAAGTGGCCAAGCTTGTAAATGGCACGCACATCTTTGTCTGTCTTTTCGTTGTTGAGCGTATCCCCTTCTTTCAGTTTTACAACATTGAGAATTGTAGATTTTGATATGCGTCGCTCGCCCTTGATCAGGATCTCGGATATTTTTTCGCCTTCAGCATTTGCAATATCGGCAAAAAACAGTTGGATCAGCAGAAATGACAGAAATAAAAATGATAGTATTGGCAAGATTCCCTCGTCTCTTCTGATTATTCCAGCTGTCCATCCACAAGCCGTATAGTACGTCCCATGGCGGCAGCCAGTTGTTCATTGTGCGTTACAATCACCAGAGTTAAGCCACGTTTCAATTGCATCTCATGGAGCAGTGCATGGACATCTTCACTGGTCTTCATATCCAGATTACCGGTTGGCTCATCTGCCAGCAGCAGGTCAGGCGAGAGTGCCAGCGCGCGTGCAATGGCAACGCGTTGTTGCTCGCCGCCTGATAGTTCGCCTGGTCTGTGAGTCAAACGATGACCAAGGCCCACATCCGTCAGTAACGAATGGGCAGTTTCCATTGCTTTAGCTCTGTCAACCCTGGCTATTAATGCCGGCATCATCACATTTTCCACAGCTGTGAACTCTGGCAATAGATGATGAAATTGAAAGACAAAGCCGATGTTCTTGTTGCGGAACAGTGCCAGTTCTCGATCGCTTTTCTGGAAAA
>JBGSQR010000407.1:0-2657 GCA_041737975.1 Geobacterales bacterium
GGAACTGCTTGGCCTGGGGGCTGCCAATCTTATTTCGGCTATGGGCCAGGGCTATCCGGTTGCTGGAGGCCTTTCCCAATCTGCCGTTAACGAAAAATCCGGTGCAAAAACGCCACTTTCTCTTGTATTTGCCTCAATAACACTTTTAATAGTTCTCATTTTTCTGGCCGGACTGCTTCATAATCTACCACAGGCAATTTTATCCGCTATTGTTTTGGTTGCTGTTTCCGGTTTTATAAAGATAACTGAATTCAAATATTTGTGGCGAATCAGCCGTCTTGAATTCTATGTGGCACTGGCCGCTTTTGTTGCAGTACTTTTCCTGGGAATACTGAAAGGTGTTGCCGTATCGGCAATTATTTCGATTCTGTTTCTGCTGAGATTAATGGCCAAGCCTCATCTTGCCGTCCTGGGGCGCATTCCTGGTACCATCCGTTTTAGCGACGCAGCTCGGCATAAAAAAAATGAAATTTATCCCGGGTTATTTCTATTTAGAGTGGAAGCGCCGTTGCTTTATTTTAACGTCGATTACATAAGAACTGTATTGATGGCAAAAGTCACTTTAACTAACCCTACGGTAAAGCTTGTTGTCTGTGATCTATCAACATCTCCATATATTGACGCTGCTGGTGCCAGGATGCTGGCGCAGATTGAACAACAACTGGATATAATGGGTATAGATTTCAGGGTTGCCGAAGCACATTCGACTGTTCGTGAAATTCTACGAGAGACAGGAGTCAGTGAGCGCCTGGGGGGCGTTAGCCGTCACACAGCCCTTGCAGATATTGTTGAGGATTTTGAAAGAGATAATAAGCGGGCGCAAGCACACTGGATTTGAAGTGCGACAGTGTAAATAATGGAGGTTTACTGAAATGGGAATTTTTACTAAAACTTTATTCATGCTGACTTTTCTTGTTCTTTTTAACCAAACTATAGTAAGTGCGGATTATTACCAGTACACGGACAGTTCCGGTACGGTAGTTATGGTAGATGATGAAAGTAAGGTGCCTGTAAAATACAGAAAAAAGATTTTAAGTGAAAAATATGAAGTAAAAGCGAGTAAAGTGACCTCTGTTACGGTACGAAACAATCAGGTGCGAGTGCCTGTACTCCTCAGTTATCGTAACAATGTTGTGGAAGCGCAATTGGTTCTGGACACCGGAGCGACTACAACCATGATCACATCAAACCTGGCTGATCGTTTAGGTATCAGGGCGGATAGTACTGAGGCAGCTTTGGCGCGAATTGCGGACGGTAGTGTGGTCCAGTCTTCCTGGACACGATTGGATTACATTTCTGTTGGGTCCAAGCGAGTCAATTATCCCAAGGTGGCAATCATGCCATCAAGAGGTCCTTTAAGCGGTTTTGGTGATGGCCTGTTGGGCATGAACTTTCTTGGTGAGTTTAAATATCATCTGGATATGAACAGCCAAACAATAGAATGGCAATAGTGGCTTAAAAGTCTGATTATTTTTTGATTTGCAGCTTTGCAACAAAAACCACATGGCGTAGTCCACCCTTTCCGGGGCGCTCACAGGTAACCGTAAAGCCGGCACTTTTCAGACGTTTTTCAAAACCTTCATCATAGCTCTCTCCCCAGACAGTCAAAATTCCTCCAGGTTTAAGTGCTGCTTTGGCATTATCTATAGCCCTGCTGCCATATAACGGGTCATTCTGTTTATGAGTCTGAGCATGCGGACCTCTGTATAAATCAAGCACAATAGCATCAAAGCGCTGATCATTACCATTGACGGCGCTTTTGCGGATATAATTGGCCACATCTCCAATGGAAATCTTTACTCTGGGGTCGGAGACAGCTTGATCTGTCAAGATGGCTAAGGGCCCCTGACACCATTGACATACTACCGGATTAAGCTCTGCAATAATAACAGTAGCCGAAACAGGCAGGCAATCAAGTACTGCCTTTAGTGTGAATCCCATCCCCAGGCCGCCAATCAGAACTCTAGGGGTTTCACTATTATTCAAGTGGCTACAGGCCAGTTGACCCAGTACGATTTCTGATCGATTTGCCTGACTGTTCATGAGTACCTGCGGACCGATCATGATCAGGAAATCCTTGGTGTCACGCTGTCTCAATTCCAGAATACCATCAGGCGTTGGTGCACTTTCGATAATTATCCAGGGTTTGGCCAATTAGTTACCTCTCTCTTTAAAACATACATTGTTTGACTCAGATCAAGAATAAATCTCCTGAAAGCTGTTAAGTTCTTTCAATACACATATGGAAACAAGGAGAATCTAATGTCTTGTAATTGCGGAACTAACAAAATACCTGGTGCAGGACCATTTGCCAGCGGTAAAACTCTTGTTGAATTTGTGCTGAATGCCCATGGCGGATCGGTTGCAGGTTCTGCGTTGCCAGGCGGAGGTCTGGAAATTAACTGTCAGGGCTGTGGAAAACATTTTGTGCTGGATACATTTGTAAAAAGTTGCCCGTCTTGTGGTGGTGTTCATGCTGTATCACCACCCCGGGCCAGCGATCCGGAAGCGGTTCAATTTGCCGGTATGGACTTCAAGCTGAATGCCTGAATAATAAAAATAGCGGTTGCCAGCGTTGTCAGCCGCTATTTGCCCCATTCCCGGTTACGAGCCTCTGTTTCTGCTGTCTCAACCTCATCAAGCAGGTTAAGATAAGT
>JBGSQR010000109.1:0-2488 GCA_041737975.1 Geobacterales bacterium
TCCTGCAGGCGGCCTGAAATAAATGCCATCCGTATCAACTTCTACCGGTTCTGCCCCCCGCTGCCGCAAAAGATCGATCATTGATTTAATTGTGACGCGCCCCAGCCTGGTCACTTCAGCCGCTGCAGCAGGATCGGAAAAATTATGCAGCGCAGCCCCCAGATAACCGAAAAATGAATTAATCAACACCTTGAAGACCTGCTGCAATGCTTCAAAATACTGCCGATCTTCCTGTTTTTTACTTTCATGTGCAGCCAGCTTTGCCTCAAGCCTGAAACGACGTAACTCAGCCAGCATCGGCAGAAACAGACCGAGAGAATCCTTTTGCGGTTTCAAGCGATAGGTCAGCATCAATGAGGGATAAAGCGAAGCCACATCACAATGCACAATCGGACCGCTGATCCCCTGATGAACCAGCTCTGTATAACCACCTTCAAATGGCACCGTTTCTTCTGTCCGCGCCGGAATGGCCTGTCCCTGATGCAGGTACTCCCTCACAAAAAGCGAATTAATGCGTGTAGCATTACCCCTGAGTGGGCAATTTTGGAATGAATAAGGGAAAATGCGCGTCTGCAGGAACCAGGGATAGCCCAGTATTTTAAATATTGATTCTGTTTCACGCACATCATCAATGTTATAGCGATAAAGAAGATCCGGATCCTTTTCGAACTGTCCGCTGATCTGCGCGCCGTCCAGATAGACACGCTCTGCGGCAGCGACGCCAAAGTGACGTGCAACCTGCTTAAGTCCGTGACTCTGTAAAGAACGCTGTGCAATATCGTAATGTTGTACCAGAAAATAGGTATCTATAATATGACGACCGTAGATATCCCAGCGCGGGAAATCGATCGCCTTCTCGGCAATATTCCAGCGAGAATTGGCAGTAATGTGAGGTTCAGCTCCGTTGCGCCCCCAATTCAGCCTGACACCGTGACGCGCAGCTCGTTTTCTGATGTATTCCAGGTCAAACCTGAATATGTTATGCCCCACCAGCACATCAGGATCAGATTTCTGAATAATTGCATTCAATTCCAGCAGCATCTGGCGTTCATCCAACAGATCGCCGCGCAGCACGGTTTCACTTCCGTGGGAATTCTTGCAGGCGATAGAAATAATCCGGTCTTCCTGCCGATCCGGACTGGAGAAACGATAACCTTCAGCACAGTAGGTTTCGATATCCAGAGTAAGAACATGCAGCTGATCCAGCTCCATTCCTTTAAAGAGAGTTGTGCCGGTAGTCAGCAGATATTGATGGGAAAGGTCGGAATAAAACAGGTAGGGTGCAGCTGCCGCGCTGCCGGTTTTAGACGCCAGAAAATCCCTGGCCGCAATACAGTCACCCCAGGTATCGAACAGCAACTGAAAACGGAACTCCCCTTCTCCCTCCAGTTTGCGTACAGAACAGGGGACATGGCAGGAACTGATCAGGCTCGGATCGGTAACCAGGATAAAGGGCTGAAAAGGTTCATCATGAAAATGGACCCCGTCTTTTGTCCTGAAAAATACCCTCATGAAATGACCGGCAGGTTCAACAGCCACAATACCGGTGCGCTTGTCAAACCCGAACAGCATATCAATATTTTCTATCTCGTTTATTTGCATAATTAAATTTTACGACAGTCTCGCGGGAAGTGGCAATAAAAAAGGCGCAACATCATCTGTCGCGCCCTTTAAAAGTAATAACTATTTAATCGAATTACTTGCCATGCTTGGCGAGATAACTGGCCACACCTTCTGCCGTAGGCTTCATCGCTTCATCACCCTCTTTCCAGTTTGCCGGGCAGACATCACCATGCGTATCGTGGAACTGAAGAGCGTCCAACATCCTGAGAGCCTCATCAACACTTCTACCCAAAGGAAGATCATTGATTACGCAGTGACGAACCTTGCCGGTCGGATCAATCAAAAAGAGACCACGCAAAGCAACGGAAGCACCAAAGAGAATACCGTAGGACTTGGCTATCTCCTTATTCAGATCCTGTACCAGCGGGAACTGTACATTGCCAATACCACCGTTCTCAATCGGTGTATTTTTCCAGGCCAGGTGAGTGAATTTGGAATCAACTGAGATACCAATCAACTCGCAATTCTTGCTTTTGAACTGCTCAAGCTTTCTGTTGAAAGCCAGAATTTCAGATGGGCAGACAAAGGTAAAATCCAGTGGGTAAAACAGCAAAATCGCATATTTTCCCTTTAAAGCAGAAAGTGTAATGCTGCCGAATGAATTGTCCGGCATGACAGCTTCAGCTGTAAAATCAGGGGCTTGCTGGGTCACTAGAGTTGTTAAGCACATATTTATTCTCCTTGAAAGTTAAAAGTTGGTAAGACTGAATTACTAATACCAGTCAACCTGCAACATGTCAATAGGATAAATTTGATCTTATTTGTTTTTTTACAATTTACTAGAGATATGGTGAAAAAAGGCGGGCAAAATTATCCAGCAACTTGACCGGTAAAGTGCGTTGATGAAGTTCCTGTTTGGTAATTT
>JBGSQR010000419.1:0-7696 GCA_041737975.1 Geobacterales bacterium
GCATGGAACAGCAGGATCGTAAACCGTAATACCGATACTGATCGATAATTTGTAAGGCTTGGTTGTCTCAAGGTTATGTGCCTCAAGGTTCTCCCTCAGCCTATCTTGAATATTTTCTTTGGACTCTTCCGATGCTTCCACGGACAAGGCAATGAATTCATCACCTCCAAGTCGTGCAATTATATCCGATGCCCGGAAAGCGCCCTTAATAACTCCTGCGGCATCAATCAATGCCTGATCACCTTCTTTATGTCCGAAGGTGTCATTGATGTATTTCATTCCGTCCATATCCGCAAAAACCAGCACCAACCCTCTTCTGCTTCGATCCGCAACCTTGATCTGCTGCTTGGCCAACAGATAAAAACCGCGCCGATTAGTCAACCCGGTCAATTCATCCAGTAACGAGAGTTCCCGCAGTTGTTCCTCAGCCTTTTTCCGTGCTGTAATATTTTCTTTTACAGCAACATAATGGGTCGTTTCGCCATCGCTATTTACAACCGGTGAGATGTAAGCCATTTCCCAGTAAAGTTCGCCATTCTTCTTCTTGTTACAAAATTCGCCGGACCACTCACCGCCACGCAAAAGAGTTTCCCAAAGTGATTTGAAGGTTTCAGGCGGCGTAATATTTGTCTTCAAAATCCTGGGATTTTCGCCCAAGACTTCATCATAACTGTAACCGGTCAATTCGGAAAACTTGGGGTTCACATAGGTGATATGAGATTCCGTATCAGTAATAACAACACAGACTGGGCTCTGCTCCACCGCACGGGACAATTGACGAAGTCTTTCCTCGGTCAACCAGCGGGCTGTAATATCCTGTACTGTCCCAACAGATCGCAAAAGTTTTCCGTTATCATCGTAAAAGTTTTTGCATGTTTCATTTACATACTTGACACGACCACCCTCAAAATTAAACCTGTGAACCAATTCGTACTGGGGCTTCAACTCGACAGATGCTGCGTAGGTTTCCTTGACACGGTTTTTTTCTTGCGGGGTAAGCATATTAAAGAAGGGGTCAAACGAGGTCGCAAAAGTTTCCCGATCAACTTCATAAATATTATAAACCTCGTCGGACCAGGTCAAGGAATCAGTTACAAAATTCAATTCCCAATGCCCGATATGGGCAATCTGCTGAGCTTCTTTCAACATGGTCTCGCTAGCACGCAGAGACTCTTCCGTTTTTTTCTGTTCGCTGATATCACGGATCAGCATATTTACTTTATTCAGTCCATCCATATCCAGAAAAGCTGATGCAGAAACTGAAACAGGGAAAGTGACTCCATCCTTACGCATGCAGGTCAACTCTGTACTCAAGGCACCTGTTGCCCTAAATGTTTCAATTGCCTGTTCAAGCCTGGCATCAGCCTCATCAAACAATTCATCATGTTTTTTACCACAGAGTTCTTCTTCACTATACTGAAGTAACCGACAAACCTCCGGATTGGCTTCACAAATTATTCCTTCAAAGGAGAGTATCAGCATGGCAGAACTATTGCTTTTAAAAAACAGGCGTGAGCTCGCTTTCAGAGTTTCCAGCTTCAGACTATCCTGGACGTCATTGGGCTTAAGTGAGGTTTTATCTCTATCCACAGCAGAAACTACCTTTCAAATGAGATTAACTATTTATATCATGTTTTCATGAAAAGTGAACTGAATGTATCAAGAATCTATATTGTTATTATTTTTTGATTTCGATATAATTAATAACAAGTTACAGACACAGGAATGGTTATGGAACCAATCGGGACGACAAATAGCGCTACATATTACCAAGCGACTCCCACTGAGAGAGAAAAGAGGCAGATTAATTCTGCCAATGGTATACCTGCATCACCTTCCCAACCCGCAGAACGAAAACAGACAGAATCATCCCAAGCCGTAGAAGTCAAGTTAGGCAAGGATTCAACAGATAATAAGCAGCCAGAGTTCAAACCCTATAATACGACAGGACGCCTTGAGGGAGATAAACAGAAGGACAAAACTGCCATAGCTTCAAATAATGCGCAGACAGCACTCCCTGACAAGAAAAAAGCAGAAGATCCACAGATTCAACAGGTCATAAGCCAGCTAAAATCAATAGAAGAAAAGGTTAAAGCCCACGAGGCAGCCCACAAATCATCTGGGGCAGCAACGGGGCCGATTTCATACACTTACACACGGGGACCTGACGGTAAAAACTACATTACCGGCGGTGAAGTACCGATCAGCATATCTACTGGTTCCACTCCGGAAGAAACCATCGCCAGGATGCAACAGGTAATTCAAGCGGCACTTGCTCCGGCAGACCCTTCTCCACAGGACCGGGCCGTAGCTTCACAAGCATCCAACATCAAGCTGCAGGCGCAACAAGAAAAAGCACAGCAGAGTAACCCGCAAACAGGTGACCAGAAAGCCAGCGAGCAGCAAACTGCAGCCACCGGTGCAGTACCAACCGCTGCCACAAAAGATGCGACTGGTGACACAAAACCGGCCAAAGAAAATTCACAACCAGATACCGGCAACAGCCCAAATGTTACTTTTGCCCAGTCCCGCAGCGCCTATACCAACCCGGCTGTAAATGGAAAACCGGATTTTCAACAGATTGCAGCCGACAAATCAGAAAAACAAAACAATGCTGACAATGCTATCAATATCATCCAGCAGGCAGGCTCCCGCCAACCCGTGCCAGGAATCACGACATCAATGATTTCCGGATTTGCGTCTTCCAAAACTGTCTCCTTTTACGCCTGATCATTTTGCGTGTCATGATTCTATTCTGCATAGACTAACTTATTAAAATAGTGCAAGATAAGCCAGAATCTGCCCGAATGTGACTGTATTCTTACAAAACATCCTGGATGGAGTTAAAGTGTCAGCTCCGCGTACTGCATTAATATATTCCCCGCTTTTCGGAAACTATAGCCTGGGAGACGACCACCCTTTCAAGCTGCAGCGCTACCATCTGGCTCACGACCTGATGGAAGCCTATGGCCTGCTAAACCTTTCCAATATGGAAATACGCAGCTGCCAGCCAATCAACGATGATCTGGTCCTGAGCTTTCATGCCCCTGAATACATCAAAAGACTTAAAGAGTTTAGTGATTCGGATGAACCGCGGGCCGATTTCCTGTTCGGCCTTGGTGATGCGGACTGCCCGGTTTTTCGGGGTCTCTATGACTGCGCAGCCCTGGGTGCCGGAGCGACCTTTGAGGCGGTAAGACTTGTGGAGGAGGAGGGCTTTAATATCGCTTTCAATCTGGCTGGCGGCTGGCACCACGCCCACCGCGATAAGGCTTCCGGCTTTTCCTATCTGAACGACGCCGCACTGGCTATCAACTGGCTGGTCAAAAAAGGACGCAGAGTCGTATATCTGGACATTGATGCGCACCATGGCGATGGGGTTCAGGAATGTTTCTACGATAGTGACCAGGTGCTGACTATCTCAATGCATGAAAGTGGCATCTATTTTTTTCCTGGCACCGGTTTTGAAGATGAAATAGGTACGGGAAAAGGGCACGGATACTCGGTAAATCTCCCACTGGTTGCCCATACGGATGACGCCATTTACATGAAGACCTTTGATGAGATCGCCTATCCGTTGATTGCGGCTTTTGACCCGGATATAATCGTAACCCAGATCGGGGCTGACACCTTTCGCACCGATCCTCTGACTCGACTAGAAATAACTACCCATAGTTACAGTTACATTATGCGCAAACTGAAGGCGCTCAAAATCCCCTGGATTGCCCTGGGAGGCGGCGGATACGACCTGATGAACACGTCCCGTGCCTGGACTATTGCCTGGGCGATCATGAACGGCATTTCGCTGGACCCACGGCTGCCAAAAACATTTGTCAAGAAAATAGAGGCTTCTGGATACCCTCACAAAGTTCTGCTGGATGCCATGCACTGGTCAGAAGATCATGAACGGAATCAAGCCCTGAAATCGGCGGAGCTAAGCATTGCTCGCATTAGACAAACCGTTTTCCCTGGTATAATTGGAACCTATGGCCAAACTTCCGGAAAATAGTCCGCTTATTGACTCCGCAGGCAATCCGCTCTCTTCGCTTTCAGATATAAATGTTCTGAAAGCAGAGGAGAAGATTTCCATTTACGGACGTCTGCTTCCAGCAAGACTGCTGGATATGCTGGGCGTATCGGCAGACAAAATTCATCAGGCGGTGCATGAACATAAAATCCGCATCCTGGCCCCATCTGAATTACCGTTAGTCCAGATTGAAGCCCATCTGCACCCTGATGACCCTGATCCGATATTTTTTCTCGAAATGTCGGATACCCCTTTTCAGCAGATCGAGCTCTGCTTCTGCATTATCCGCGATCCCGCAGCACCCCGCTTTGACGTGGATATTGATCGCAAGGGAAGAACAAACTGTTTTACTTCCCTGGTTCGCAACATACCGGAAGAGATACGGGCGATGGAAGCCGGACTGCACCCGAATCAGACCAGTCGGGGCATGAACATGTTTGGAGAACTGTTGCCGCTCGTTGAACACTTGACAGATTCGCTTGGTATGGACATGATTGTTGCTGACCTGTTGACCTATTGCAACGCAATCCGCTATGAGCAACTGGGTTTTGACTACCAGAGCGGCATGCGCCTGATGCTGGAAATCGACAGGGAATTTCAGCCGGGAGGAAGGTATTTCAACCGACTGGATGGATCAACCCCATTCAGGCAGCCTGGCATGGAAAAAACAGTATGCGGCAGAAGCTGGGCAATATACGACGGAGTACTTGATGAACCATGGGACAATGTTCAGATTTATAAAATTGTCGGCACCCATGCCGGTATCAATACCTTTCCGGGACGGGAACGAAATAGAAACACCTGATCCGCACTCCGGCATCTCGATAAACGGGCAGCATCAATATACAGGAGTTTAATATGTTTGGTTTCAGTACGGCAGACTGGATTTTTATCGGAGTAATTCTCGGCGTTATATTTGTTTGCGTTGCTGTCAGCGACATGCGTTTCAAGAAAGGGACAGACAAATGAGTATTGTCAATCAGGTTGATTATAAAGAACTGCTTGACACATGCCAAACAATTGCAGTTGTGGGGCTGTCCAGCAACTCTCTGCGACCCAGCTATGGCGTTTCAGCTTATCTGCAACGGGTCGGTTACCGAATTATCCCGGTCAACCCGGTGGAAAAGGAAATACTTGGTGAAAAGTGTTATGCATCTTTACTGGATATTCCTGAACCTGTTGATATTGTGGATGTCTTCCGCAACCCTGATTCCGTCGGGCCGATAGCAGATGATGCGATTGCCATTGGTGCCAAATGTCTCTGGCTGCAGGAGGGCGTTATTAATACTGAGGCCGCAGAAAAAGCGGCTAACTCCGGCATGAAGGTTGTGATGGATCATTGCATACTTAAAATCCATCGGTCACTGGCCTGATCTGATGATTTTTTCTTCCAATAGCCGCGCTGAATCCATCAGCAACAAAAGCCCAGTCCACTCGGACAAAGGGGTCGCAGTCCGTATTAACAAACTGAACAAGTTTTTTGGCGACCACCATGTCCTGACTGACATTGATCTGGATATCCTTGAAGGTGAGACATTTTCGATCATCGGCCCATCAGGGACCGGCAAAAGTATCCTGTTGCGACATATTGCCAGACTTGAAAAGCCCGATAGCGGACAGATCTACATTGACAACCAGCCGCTTTTCGGCGAGGACGTATCAGCTGCCCGTTCATATCGGATCAGCATGGTCTTCCAGTCTTCTGCTCTTTTCAATTCCTTGACTGTGGGTGAAAACGTCGGTCTATGGTTAAGAGAACACCGCATCTATCCGGAGGACAAGATCTGTTCCGTAATTGTGGAAAAACTCTCAATAGTTGGCCTGGAAGGGAAAGAGGGGCTAAGTACTTCAGAGCTTTCCGGCGGCATGAAAAAGCGCGTTGCTATCGCACGTTCACTGGCCATGGAACCACAACTGGTGCTATATGATGAACCGACTGCAGAACTTGATCCCATTACCACTGATGAACTTGCTGAAACCATTGTTTCTCTGCGGGAAAAAACAGGCAATACAACTATCATTGTCACCCATGACCTGAACTTTGCACTCTACCTCTCAGACCGTATCGCCATGATGCACGAAGGCAGAATAATTCAGATCGGGACCCCGGCAGAAATCCGCTCCAGTGAAAATCCACTGGTTCAGCGTTTCATCCGTACCACAACCAAGGGCATAAACAAGGCGTAGCTAAACTCCCGATGCAAACAACAGGTCCTGATTTTTTGTTTTAGACAGAGAAAAAATCAGCTATAGTGACAACTATGGGTAAATTACTTCTGATTGATGATGACCGGGCCTTCACTAACTTCCTTTCCGGTTATATTCGTGACAACTATCCGGTTTTGCAGGTAGAGATTTGCAATAATCCGATTGCAGCTCTGCAACGCATAAAGGCGGGCGGATACGATTTACTGCTGATCGACCTGGAAATGCCCTCCATGGATGGCATCAAGTTGCTAAGTTTTGCCACCCAGATCGGTATCGACAAAAACCGCATAGTAATTCTATCCGGAAGGGATGCAAATTTTCTTCACAAGCTCTGCCCCATGGGCTCTTGCCTGGCCGTACTGAACAAATTTGAGGCACGGCAAAAAGCTGTTCTTGATATGATTTTCAGTTCTCTCCAGAAAAAAGCCGGCGACAATTAATTAGCAAAGAATACGGAGGTGCTATGTTTAAAAGACTCACTTACCTTGTACTTACTTCGTTTACCGCTTTATCACTGACTGGTTGCCTGGTTGCGGAAAGTAAATATCTTAAAAAAGTTGAAGATGCAGACAATCTTACAAAAGCGCTGACTGAGCAGACTGAAAAATATGAGAAGCTGAACAGTGAAAATATCAAGCTTACAGCTGAACATAACAAGCTGAAGGCCGAGGCTGCGGCACTGACAAAAGACAAACAGGCCTTGACGACAGACAAAAAGGAACTGGAACAGATACTTAAGTCAAATTCCGACACACTTTCACAGAATATAAGTGATCTTCGCCAGAAAAATGCCGATCTGGAAACCGACAACAAGACGCTCAAAACAAATATAGAAACACTGCAGAAGGCCAAGGAAGAAAAAGTAAAAGAAGTCAGCAATACCTATGAACAGCTGTTGCAGAACATGAAAAGTGAAATCGCCCAGGGCCAGGTAACTATTTCAGAGCTAAAAGGAAAACTGACCGTAAACATGGAAGCCGCTATTCTGTTTGATTCCGGCAAAGCAGATGTCAAATCTAACGGGCTGTCCATTCTGCTGAAAATGGTCGACACGCTTAAATCGGTTAAAGACAAAGCCATTCGCATTGAAGGTCATACGGATAACGTACCGATCAGTGGTGGACTATCCAGAACCTTTCCAACCAACTGGGAACTTTCAGCCGCTCGTGCCATAAATGTCTGTAAATACCTGCAGGCGCAGGGGCTTGATCCGTCTATCCTTTCGGTGGCCGCTTTTGCAGAAAACAAGCCGGTTGCAGACAACGAAACCAGAGAAGGTCGCTCCAAAAATCGCCGCATTGAGATTACACTGGTGAATAAGGACTAATGGCTAAAAAGAAAAAGACAATTGTATCTCCTAAACCGGAGGTTTTTCGCTCAAACGCCTTTAATGCACTTAAAGGTATTGTTGCGCCACCAGCACTAGGTACTGATGTTAAATCTGCACCTGTTGCCGCATTG
>JBGSQR010000473.1:0-2639 GCA_041737975.1 Geobacterales bacterium
CTCCCGTCAAGGGAGGGGAGTAACTTCCACGTACCTGGCCGAATCCTCGTAAATCTCATTGAACTTATCCGCAGTATCAATAAACGCCTGCAGAACCCGTGGATCAAAATGCCCCGGCATGGTTCTGCCGTCCCCCTTGACAATTATCTCCACCGCTTTTTGATGATCAAAATGCGGCTTGTAAACCCTGGGGTTTCTCAGGGCGTCATACTGGTCGGCAATGGTTGTGATTCTGGCCTCAATCGGAATCTCTTCGCCTTTCAGGCCATTGGGATATCCGCTGCCGTCCCACCGTTCATGGTGGGCAATGGCAATTCTGGCCGCCATCTGCATTCTTTGATGTCCACCGATGATTTTGGAGCCGTATGAGGTATGAGACATCATCTCCGCCCATTCCTGCGGGCTCAGATCTCCACCTTTTTTAAGAATTTCCGGAGCCACATGAATCTTGCCCACATCATGCAGTGATGCCTGCACACGTATGGCACGCACAAATTCTTCCGGCAGGCCCAGTTGCCTTGCCAGTACCATGCAGTAGTCACCGACCCGCATGATGTGACTGCCCGTATCCTCATCATTGGCCTCGGAAGCACGGGCCAGCGCATAGATCATATAATCGAAAGCAGACTCCGTATCCTTTACCTGCAACGCCAATGACTTCAGAAACAGGCTCTGCATGACAACACTGTTCAGCACCTCCGCATTATGATTGGACACATAGCAATCGTAATTCAGGGCCAGAATACAAAAACTGTTATTGGAACACTTGACCAGATTTTGAATCGGCCCGAGTGTTACTGCCAGTTCCTGCACCAACCCGGGAATTTCCGACGTCTCATCCGGCTGATTATATGTATCCATCTCGGACACTTCCGAAGCTGGAAAAACAGCCCATGGATCAATGAACAGGGCAATACGGTCTCTTGCAATCTCCTTTGATCTGCTGTCATAGCGATGCCAGCGACATATTCCATCATGATCTCTAGTACCCACGATTACCAGTTGCGGACTGCCGTCCAGATTATCGTTTTTTGAAGTTATCATCTCCACCATGCTATCAATTTTGTCCATAAAATTGAAATTGGCCGAATCAAAACTGGTCAGCATCTGCTCACCAAACAAAGTAAGTCTGGCTATATTGTGGTAGGCATTTTTAAGTTTGTCACCCAATTCCTTGACCTTCAGCAACATTTTGATCCGCGCAAGCACCTCTTCACCGTGAAACGGTTTAGAGATAAAATCCTCAGCACCGGCCTCTATCCCCTTGATACGATCATCCCTGCCGTTGGAGGCAGTTATCATAACCACCGGAATGTTACTCAGTTTCTCGTCATTCTTGATTTTTCGACAAACCTCGAATCCATCCATCCCCGGCATCATAATATCAAGCAGTACCAGGTCAACAGATGCCGACTGTACAATTTGTAAAGCCTCTTTTCCATTTACCGCACTGACAACCTTGAACCCTTTCGGAACAAGCATAAACTCCAAAAGACTCAAATTGGTCGGTTCGTCATCAACACACAGGATTACCGGATTATGTCTGTTCATCAATCCACCATACGTTAGTCAAATCAAAATTATACTTTGAAGGGTATCACACAGCAGGATTTTTGCCACAGGAGGGAAGTAATTATTCAGGTAATAATGATTGGAACGCGGATTTTTCATTACGCGGTATCTGAACACATTTGCCCAGCAGCACGCCAACATACAGGTGTTCGTCGATATGTTTGAACTGGCAGCGCAGATTAGCTGGGTTTTCGATGATTTCGGAACAATCAAACTCATCGGCTTTGTATACGGAAATTTCCGACAACCGGATATCTTTATTAGCAGGAGAGAAAAGAAGTCGGATATCACCGCCAAGCAGGGTGATCATATCGGTCATGGCAGCACGCTTGCCTTCTTCAATGCGGGTCAGGTCCACGCGCTTCATGCGGTTGGCCATCAGTTCGGCAAACGACTCCGAACAACTGGCCCAGGCCACACCATTACAAGCCCCTTCGAACCCCACAATCGCAGTCATGAATTTTTCCTGCTCGAAATTATTTTCCGACGTAGGCAGGTTATCCATTTCGATATCCGCAAACACGCTGGTAAAATCGCCCACACTCTGCATGACGCGATCCAGCAGATCATTTTTATTGATCCAGTGAGGTTTGGTTGTTTTTAAGCAGGAAACGTCAATTTGCATATGGTCAGGCAGTCCTGAAAAATTCGGTTTTACCTTGGTAAGGCTGCCTGATTCGGGATAAGAGAACTTTTTCGCCGGCCTTGTAGCCGATTTCACTCAGACTGAAAGCAAAATCACCGTAAGGCTGCAGAAAACGACGCATCAACAGACGTACAAAACCGGTGCTGAACTCTCTGGAATCAAATCCGATACTATAGCAGTCCGATTGCAACTGAGTCATGTCAACAACATGTCCGATAGAATTATTACGCATTCTCAAAGCCACCAGAATAACAGACTCGATATGCTCAAGTTCGGTTTCCTCTTCCATTTCATTGAAATCATCATGAGTAAAATCTTGCATGGCTTCCTCCATCTATGTTCACTTGCGTTGGGTTACCCTCAACAGCAATACACAGACAGTGCCAACTTTAACCGGAAAAACAGTTTATTTTCCAGTCAG
>JBGSQR010000531.1:0-1762 GCA_041737975.1 Geobacterales bacterium
CCATGGAAACATTCTGATTCCCGAATCGGTGGACCGTTGGCTTCGACTTATGGTAGTAACCCCGGACATGCATCGAGTCCACCATTCGGTTATTCCCCGTGAAACAGACAGCAACTTCGGTTTTTGCCTCCCCTGGTGGGATCGCCTGTGCGGTACATACAGGCCACAACCGATAAAGGGACATCTGGGAATGGAGATCGGCCTCAAAGAATTCCGGGACCCCTCAAAACTGACCCTTCCAAAACTACTGATTCAGCCGTTCATTCGCAAGCCGGGCTGACTATTTTTTTATTCATTCTCCATGGACAGAATCTGCCCATCCCTGACCTTGATTACCTGTTCCGCCCTGGCGGCAATCTCGTTATTATGCGTCACAATCACGATGGTCTTTCCCCGTTTATGCAGCTCAAACAGGATATCAAGCACCTCCGCCTCTGCCGCCGAATCCAAGTTGCCGGTCGGCTCATCCATCAACAAAATATCCGGATCATTGGCCAGGGCTCGTGCGATTGCCACCCGCTGTTGCTGCCCGCCTGAAAGTTGGTTCGGCTTTGCTTCCGCTTTCTCACTCAGATTTACCAATCCCAGCATTGCAGTGGCACGGGCCTTCTGTTCACATTCCGGCACACCGGCCAGCATCATGGCTATTTCCACATTTTCCAATGCTGTCAGCCCCTGCAGCAGATTGAAGAACTGAAAAACGAAACCGATCTTCTCGCCCCTCAATTTTGCCAGGGCGCAGTTATCCAAGCGGCTGATCTCAATCCCGTCCAGATGAACATCTCCTTCTGTCGGTCGATCAAGTCCGCCGATCAAATGCATCAGCGTACTCTTGCCATGACCGGACGGCCCGACAATACAGGTAAACGAACCACGGGGTATTTCCAGACTGACACCGCGCAATGCTGCTGTAGCAACAGCGCCACCATTATATATTTTGGTCGCATTCTCGACCTTGATAATCGTGTTATTCATAGCTGATCGCCTCCACCGGCGAAAGACGCGCCGCCCGCCAGGCTGGGTAAAGCCCTGCTACAATGGCCACCATAGCTGAAAACAAAATTGAGCCAAGAATCATCACCGGATCGATGGAACTACTGTTTCCGGACCCCTTAACCAGCGTTGTAAAGGCATTTTCGTTAATATATGGCGCGGCCAGAGTCGAAATCAGCAAGCCGGAAATCACCCCGATCACCCCACCCATAATGCCGTAGAAAGCCGATTCCAGAACAAAGATAGAGAAGATGGTGCGCTGGGTAGCGCCCAGAGCCTGCAGTATTCCGATTTCACGCTTACGTTCGTAGGTGGCGGTCATCATGGTGTTGATGATACCGAAAGCTGCCGCCAGCACGGACACGGCTGCGATCATCTGAAGGGTAATATTGACGGAACCCACAATACCCAGAACCGACTTGAGCATCTGCTTGTCCGACACCACACCAAGACCAGCCGCCTCTTTGATTTTTTCGGTATAAATGTCACTTTGAGCCAGATCATCCAGCCTTATGGAAATATAAGAAACCCGGTCAACGGACTTGAACAGGCGTTGAGCCACCGGCATGGACAGAAACAGGGTAAAGTCGTCACGACCGCCGGTCTCCTTCAGAATCCCTTTGACCGTCAAATCTTCCCCACGCACAGTAACAACCGAACCGGGTTTCAATTCGAACTGTTTGGCAGCGGCAGCACCAACCACCGCCCCGGCTTCACTAGAGGTTTTGAAAAATTCACCCTTGTCGATCTGCCATCCTTTGAATTTGAG
>JBGSQR010000548.1:0-6939 GCA_041737975.1 Geobacterales bacterium
GTCGAACGGACCACTGAACATCCCTGGAAAGAGGGTTAAAATATCAAACTTCATAGATCAAGAAGCCCTTCAAGCGGTGTTACAGTCATTTTGCCGCTGTTCAGGTCAACAGATGTAATAACATCCGCAATGGCCGGAATCAAGTACTCCCGATTATCACTGCGAACAACATAAATATCGCTGCTACCGGTTTCAAAAATGTCGATAACTTTGCCAAGCTGCTGACCATCAACTGTTGATACTTCCAGTCCAATTAGATCGCACCAGTAATATTCATCAGTTTCAGGTTCTGGCAGTTGGCTTCGCCAGAGACAAATCTCGGTTCCTATCAGGTGCTGAACGTTGTTGATATCGTCCAGACCTGTCAGAGCAACGTTAAACTTACCAGCATGATAAGCAACGCTTTTGAGCTCATATTTAGTCAAATCACCTTTGGGTGACCTGACCAGTATTTCATTCGCAGAATTAAGGCTTTCAACGTTCCCGGAAAAAGAATAAACCTTTAGTTGACCCTTGATTCCGTGAGTACCGATAATCTTCCCGACCGGGATCAATACGTCTTTATCTGGCATTATTCCACAATCTTGAGGATAGCCTTCTTGTTATCCTTGGTTGATACTGCATTGAGTATTGTACGAACAGCTTTTGCAGTACGTCCCTCTTTACCGATAATACGTCCCATATCTTCTTTAGCTACGGTCAGTTTAATGACTAGCGTATCCTCTTCCATCTCCTCAGTGGCCTGCACCTGCGCTGGATCGTCGACTAGTGACTTGGCAATGGTTTCAACAAGTGCTTTCATGTCGGTTACCTCTGCTCATCTAGAATATCCGGAGTACCGGAGGTGGATGTTGAATACGCCTTATATTTAAGCAGCAACCTTGTTCAGAATACCGGCTTTTTTCAGTAGTTGTCTGACTGTGTCGGTAGGCTGTGCGCCCTTGTCGAGCCAAGCCTGAATTTTTTCTGCATTCAGTTTGAATACGGCAGGGTTTTTAGTAGGGTCATAGGTGCCCATGTTTTCGATAAAACGGCCATCTCTGCGGCTACGCTCGTCGGCTACTACCACCTGGTAGAAAGGTCTCTTTTTTGCGCCTGCACGTGCAAGCCTGATTTTTGTTGCCATTGTGATTCCTCCTGAGTCTTCCTTTGTTGCGATTATGTTATATAAATAACGGTCTTGATTCTATCTGAAAGGGAACATGCCCTTACCAAGTCCACCCATGCCGCCCATGCCTTTGAGCATGCCTTTGGGGCCAAGTTTTTGCAGCTGTTTCATCATTTTTTGCGCTTCCATAAAACGTTTCAGCAACTGGTTTATTTCTTGTACGCTGGTGCCACTTCCTTTAGCAATTCTAAGGCGTCGGCTACCGTTGATTATGGTATGGTTTGCCCGTTCACCCGGTGTCATGGAACGGATTATCGCTTCAATGCGTCCGATTTCCTTTTCATTTGGCTGGGCACCCTGCATCTGCTTCATCATCTTGCCCATGCCAGGTATCATGCCCATGATTGATTCCATTGAGCCCATTTTCTTTAACTGCTGGAGCTGGGCCAGGAAATCTTCCAGGTCAAACTGGTTTTTCTTAAGCTTTTCTTTCAGGCGTGCGGCATCTTTTTCGTCAAAGACCGACTGAGCTTTTTCCACCAGGGTTAATACGTCGCCCATGCCCAGAATACGTGAAACCAGACGATCGGCATGAAAAATTTCCAGCGCGTCCAGTTTTTCGCCCAGACCGACAAATTTGACCGGTTTACCGGTGACAGCCTTGATTGAAAGTGCTGCTCCACCTTTGGCATCGCCGTCAAGCTTAGTGAGCACGACACCGGTAATATTCAACAGGTCGTTAAAGCCGCTGGCTACATTCACAGCTTCCTGACCGGTCATGGCATCAGCCACAAAAAGAATTTCCTGAGGTTTGACTGAAGCTGCTATCTCGGTCAGTTCATTCATCAGGTATTCATCAATCTGGTGACGTCCGGCCGTATCCAGAATGACCGTATCGTATCCATTCAGTTCGGCGAACTTCATGGCTGCATTGCAGATATCGATTGGTTTTTGATCAGCCGAGGAATTGAATACCTCAAGGCCAAGCTGTTTTCCGACTATTTTCAGCTGTTCAATAGCAGCTGGGCGGTAAACGTCAGCAGGAACCAACAAAGGTCTGCGCTTCAAACCCTTCAGGTGTCTTCCAAGCTTGCCGCAGGTTGTTGTTTTGCCGGCTCCCTGGAGCCCGACCATCATCAGGGCAACTGGTGGCTTTGCTGCCAGGTTGAGGCTGTTATCCTCATGACCGCCCATCATGATAATCAGTTCGTCATGGACAATCTTGACGATCTGCTGACCAGGAGAAAGGCTCTGTAGTACTTCAGTGCCGACGGCCTTAACTCGGACGTTTTCAATAAAGTCTTTTACAACTTTAAAGTTTACGTCAGCTTCAAGAAGGGCCAGGCGTACTTCGCGCAGGGCTTCCTTGATATTGTCTTCGGTCATTACTCCCTGGCCGCGGAGCTTTTTAAATGCCGATTCGAGCTTTTCTGAAAGGCTATCAAACATCGTAGTTTACGTTCTCTTGGATCGGAATATATAAAGAGGGTTACTATAGAGTACGGAGTTGAAAACTGTCAAGAAATATTTGGATTCTAGAGTTTTATCACCTTTGTTGTTGAGAGTAGTGATTCGGCAGTTGTGAGCATATTTGTGGTGTTACCAATTCTCAGTTTGTCCTTGAGTCCGAAAAAGTCCAGGCAGAGGCCGCAAGAAAAAATCTCTACACCCAGGTTGGCAAGTTTTTCCATTGCTTCCAGCAGTTCGGATCCTTCGCAGGTCAGTGAAACACCGCTATTCATAAAAAATATCTTTGAAGGTAATGTTTCAACTTCCACTAATGTATGAATTAAATTCCGCATCAACAGTTTGCCCAGTTCCTCCGGGCCTTCACCGAGTTTGTCGGATGTGATCAAAATGACCTGGTCGTGATCTGCAGATACTCGCACGGCTGTTTTTTCAAAATTGCCGGTGGGGCTGATTGTTATGGTCCAGTAGTTGTTTTCATTTTTTTCTGTCACTTGAAAGCCGCGATTTTTTACAAATCTGATGACATTTTCTCGGGGAGCACCATCATCAAGTAAAACTGTCAGTTCTGTATCTGTTTCGAGGGCTTTCTTGACACTTATTACCGGTGCTGGGCAGTCCATCTTTCTGCAGTCAACTGTTTGCATGAGTCATATCCTTTTAAACTATAAGGTTTGATTATGTTTCCAGATGGTAACAAACTCGGCTGAACTGTATCTACTTATAAACTCCGGCAGTAGTTCGTTCTGCTCAAGTACTGACATGACTGTGTCACGGTCCTGCTCGTTGAAGCGGATTGCCAGGCCACAATCTGTTTGAAGTTGCCGCGGGGCTGGTATGAGCAGGATACATATATTGTGAGACTTAAGCAGGTTTTCGGCCTTCATGACCCGGTGGCCCGAGTTGAATATAGCCAGTAATTGTCCTTCCTGAACCATTAAACGATTATTCATATAGTTGTTCCCGCTGCAATAGATTGACAAAGCTTACCCAAATTTTTACTATGCCTTAAAGGAGTAGATTCATGCAAGCCTCAATCCCTGTTTACATAGGTCTGTTTTTTTTCTCATTACTGTTGAGTTTCCCATGTGGCTATATCCGCCAAAATTTTAAAAAGTTTTCTCTTATGTGGTTTTTCTGGATTCATCTTCCCATACCTTTTATTTTCTTGTCCAGATATGAAACCGGTCTTGATTGGCATGCCATCCCTTTGACACTGTTCGGTTCCATTATGGGCCAAATTATAGGTGGCCGAGTTAAGCGCAGAAGGAAACCGTGTGAAAAAACGCACTAGAATGCGCTATCCCAAGCCGCTCTCAGATTTGATGCCTGATGCACTGTCGGGGCTTGGACTGTCTGAGCGTTTGCGCGAAGCAGAAATCTGGCGCTTATGGCCTGAGATAGTGGGTCAGGCGATTGCAACCCAGGCGCAGCCATTGCGAATTATTGGTGGTACGCTGACAGTAGCTGTCTCCAGCGGCCCCTGGATGCAGGAACTGACCTATCTGAAGGCTATGATGAAAAGCAAGCTCAATGACCGTCTGGGTGGCGAGGTTGTCAAGGAAATAGTGTTAAGATCCGGCAGAGTTGCAAAAGTATCTGCGCCGGTGGAAGATCGACAGCCGATCAGGAAAAACCTGACAGCGCAGCAAAAGGCTGAAATAAATCAGCAGTCAGCAGCAATTGAAGACCCGGAAACACGCGAAGCCTTTGCAGCCCTGATGAGGGCCAGTATAGAAACAGCAAAATAATCCGGGACTGATAAAATTTTATTGTTGGACAGAGGAGACGATGCAGGTGGAAAAAACAGAAGTAATTATGAATTTATGGTGTATCTGTGATCAGGATGACAAGGTTATTTACGGGCTTGCCGGTCGAGCCTATTGTGTTTCCGGTACTGATGAGGAAAAAACAGCTCTGCTGAAACAACTGGCGTTGACCGATTTCGGGCTGGCCAACAGAATGCCTGTTCCCGACAGGTTCAGCGTAGAAATCAACGGTGAGTTGATGACCGGTATTTGTAGTCTGAGCGAGCTGAATAATACGACTACCACGTTGTTTAAGGAAATGTACGAAGAGCTGCAATCCGAGATAGACAGTCGTTATAATGGCAGTAATGCAGATGAAAAACAGGTTGACATGACTTTGATTCCGGAAAATCCGTTGTTTTTATTGACTGCCCTGGTTGAAGAGAACGATGGCAGCATCAAGGCTATGATGGTTGGATAATACTTTTTATACGCTCTCACCATGCGAAGAATAAAATACCGACAATGCGATCAGCAAAGTCGGTATTTGTTTATTGATTGAACCGCCTAAAACTTTGCCGAAATTGATAGAGCCACGAACGGGGCTGGTTTATGATGATCGGAAGACAGTTTGTTGCCGTCGTTATCGTCAATTCTCATTACACCACCAAGAATAACCCCCGAATAAAGATCAAAGTTGAAATTATTGCCCAGATTGTGCGATAGCCTGACCCAGGCAGGTATTGATGTTACATTGCCAATGCCGTCCTGGGTATAACTGTTGTCTTTGAGACGAAAACGGTTGTTTCGATAAGCCATGCCGCTCCCCACGTCCCATCCACCATCCAGTCGGTAGGAAAGCTCAAGTCCGGCAGGACCGGTCAAGCCGGGTCTGAAAGGATTGGCCAACAGTAATCGATCAGTAATTCTCCATCTGACAGCCAGTCCCGGAAAAAATGAAACTTTGCCCAGATTGTTGTAAACACCTGCACCAAACCCCAGGCTGAGTTTAGGACTGATGTTACGGATCAGTGCCGCGTATCCGCCATAACTTAAAGCATTATCCCAATCGGCATCTTCCTCTCTGGAAATGGAAACTGAAGGTGTAGCCATCAAATTCCACCCGGGTGACAGGTTGAATTTGTAGCTGTTGCCCAGATTAATCGTATGGATCGTTCCCCATGGTTTGATTCCCCCGGCCAGAGTGGTTTTGCCGGAAAAACTGTAGTTGGCATAATCGTAGCTGAGATTCAGTCCCATTTCCGTAATTGGGGAAATTTCAGTGGACCACCTGACATTAGTGTGCTGGCGGTATACTGAGACGTTGCCGTTATTCAGCGGGGTTTCGAACTGATACACGGGGGTAGTTGAAATTGAGATGTTTGGTTTGTAGTGCTGTGCGGGCCTGATGTCAGATTCGGCAGTGGCGGGTCTGGCACAAAACAGGGCTAATGCAGTACAACAGCAAACAAGCAGACGTGATGGTTTTAAAAAAGCATTGTTCATAAATTCTCCCGGAAGAGTCATGGCAGATACAAGGTTTTTCAGTCGGTAAAAAGTATCGATTATTTAATGTTACTTTGCAAGGCTGTTGATGTTGAAACAACAGTAGCATATGGAGCAGACAGGGCCGACATAAAAGATGCATGCACATCTGCTGCCGGAACGGTCTTGTCCTTGAAAAGCAGATCTCTTGTGGCACAGGCATCTTCGGCAACCGTGCAGTTGAAACCGAAATCAAAGGCAGCGCGGGTGGTAGCATCAATGCACATGTGGCTCATGGCGCCACAAATCACCAGGCTGTAGATCTGGTTTTCTTTCAGCTGCTGCAATAGAGAAGTGTCGCGAAAACTGTTCGGATAATTTTTTGTGATAATAATCTCATCGTTTTGCGGCGCAACCAGCTGATTTATGGCCGCACCATCCGTATCAGGCAGAAAGAAAGTTGAGCCGGGTCGGGTTGAGATATGCTTGATATGGATGATGGGCAGTTTTAACGATCGGAATTTATGCAAAAGAGCCTGGGCGTTTTTTGCGGCTTCCTCAATGCCCACAAGAGCCATGTTGCCACCGGGAAAATAATCATTCTGCAGGTCAATTAGTATCAGGCAGCTGTTCATGTCATCTCCTTTTATTTATTGTCATTTTACTCTACAATCATCTGGGTTTTCGCGGTCCAGGCGCATAATAACGTCCCAGCTTTGCATCCAATTCGTCGATCCAACCTGCTTTGGCATCCGGAAAAGCATCGGCGTAGGGAACGTAGGGTTTGATATCCAGAACCGGTGTGCCATCCAGCAGGTCAACTCCTCGCAGATGCAGTGTTCGGTCTTCAATTTTAATTAACTCTACAGCCGATAAACCAATAGAATTTGGACGATGAGGGGATCTTGTTGCCAGAACTCCACGCTTTGGTCCACCACGAGGTGGTTTGACGCTGCTTTTCCAGCCTTCACTCAGGTGAAAGGCAAAGATCAGCCAAAGTCTGTCAAATCCAATCAAATCCTGAATGACTTTTTCGTCCAGCCAATTCTCAAGCTCCAGAGTGGCTATGGCAAAATTCCCTGTTTCCGTGCCTTCCACCACCGTACTTTGATGAGGGGCATCAATGCGGCG
>JBGSQR010000605.1:0-3341 GCA_041737975.1 Geobacterales bacterium
GTTTCATATCCCGGTCATGTCGGCCTGTGCCGCTATCGGTATCGCCTACGCCTTTGGTGAAGGGCTGGGACGCATGGCCTGCATCAGCTTCGGCTGCTGTTACGGAAAACCGGTGGCTACCAGCACAGGGTTACTCAAACGCCTGTTCAGCGGACACGGTTTCATATTCATGGGAAGTACCAAAAAAATAGCCTATGCCGACAACCTGGAAGCGACGGAAGTAATACCGGTTCAGGCAATCACCGCCGTTTTTTACTCCCTATGCGGCCTGATCGCGGTCTGGCTGTTCTTGTCGTCATATCATGCCGGTGCATTTCTACTGGCCACAATTGCAACCCAGGGGTGGCGTTCTCTTTCAGAAACTCTCCGGGCAGACTATCGCGGTGAGGGTAAAATTTCTGCCTATCAAATTATGGGTATAATCGGAGTGATTTATTCGGTTGCAGTCGCCTTCTTTTTTGCCAGTGATCCGGTCGGCGTGACCGATCTATCTGCAGGTCTGAAGACGCTCTGGAACCCGTCGTTGATTCTGTTTTTACAGGGTGTGTGGGTAACAATTTTCATTTATACCGGACGCAGCACCGTTACCGGCGCCACCATGAGTTTCCATGTGCATCATGACCGGATTTAGATTTTCAACGGGAAAGCTTCAGAACCTATGGACACGAATTGCCACTCCTTTTGTCAAACGTTTTCAAGCGGTCATGACATGCGGATTGACACCTGAAAAGCTGGCCACAACACTCTGCATAGGTACTGCACTTGGGGTTCTGCCGCTGATCTGGGGCACGACTTTGATCTGCATCATGCTGGCACATCTGTTCAGGTTAAACCATGTTGCCCTGCAATCGGTCAACTACCTGCTTTATCCGCTTCAGCTGGCCCTTTTAATCCCATTTTTCAAATTGGGAACGTGGCTGTTTCCCTGGGGTCCAAAGATCCCTCAGCGTGTTTTTTCAGAATTGATCCAAAACCCGGGCTTTTCCTCTTTGAATATGCTGGGATGGATAACACTCAAATCCCTTGCAGCCTGGCTGGTAACAGCAGTTCCATTATTACTGTTTACCTACGGAATACTGAGAGCGATAATTTCAAAACAAAACAGTCAAAAACTTCAACCACAGAACAGCTAGTAATTGAACCACGGAGGTTTCATGCCGGGCCCATATGCACACATCACTCTGCTTCATGAATTATTAAAACAGGATAAGCTGGAGTCCGTTTTTTCTCCATCATCCGAATTTTCGGATATCATAAAAAACTATTTTCATTTTTGTACCATGGGTGCCGTCAGTCCGGACTACCCTAACCTGGCCCGTAGAGACAGCAATGCGTACCGGTGGGCAGATGCCATGCATTACACCAGAGCTTGCGAGATGATTACCAGTGGAATCAGACTGCTCGGACGTTCCGAAGGAGCTGTTCGGGACAAGCAACTGGCCTGGCTGCTTGGATACTGTGCCCATGTGGCAACTGATGTAACCATACATCCAATCGTTCAGGCCAAAGTCGGTGTTTATGCGGATAATCAGCGCCAACATCGCGTGTGCGAAATGAATCAAGACAGCTACATTTACAACAGAATGAATCTTGGCGAAATCGGGCAATCGGATTTATTTGCACACACAATCACCAAGTGCAGCGACTCTGCCTGCGGAACACTGCTTGACCGGGATATTGTCAACCTTTGGTCAGCAATGCTGGAAGAAGTTCATCCAGAGCTGTTCATTGCTCATCCTCCGGTTATTGAACTATGGCATAGCGAGTTTGTTGCCATGGTTGAAGGATGCAGAGACGAAAATCTCAGACTTTTTCCACTGGCTGCAATCATTGCTGACAGGATGGATTTGGCATATCCCAAATATATTGAAATAGACCAGCAGTATTTGAGAAAGCAACTAATCCCCACACCTGCCCCCCAATATATGCATTACAACGACATATTCGACCATGCGGTCGATAATGTTGCCGCCTTATGGAATCAGGTTGAACTGGCTGTTTTTACTGACGGTAATTCTTCAGAACTGACTTTAGGGGACTGGAATCTGGACAATGGTCTGGACGAAAATGACAAGCTGGTCTTTTGGTAATCACAACAAATTCTTTCAGTTTTTATATTTCTTCAAAAAATACTACTCCCACAAAGTATAGTTTCACTTTCATGATACAATTGTTGCACAATTGTAACACTCTCCTGTCTCAGCATTTGTTATAATAAAACTCTATTTTATTTTTATATAATTATTATCTGTGGGGGGATATATGTCCAAGGAAAACTCATCAAAAAAGATCAGTGAAGCTATCTCAATACTAAACACCTATAAAGAGCGACCATTTATAAAACATCAATGGGAAGAACTTGTGCAGCAACTCAGTCAGATGAACGATCCACAGATAAGAGAAATTGCGAAACGTGAAATGGATACCATCCAAAATGACAATGCCTGGATCATAAAACTTAACCGTGAATCCCGTCTTGCCCACTCAACTAAATAATTCAACAAAAACAAACGATCTAATAAATGCAAAGTTTCCAGTTCAACGCATATGCCCTGGGTGGTGAGATCGATCTGAATCGCCTTGCGGTCCGGCTTGAAATCCAGAAAAAATTTCGATGGGAAGAGCCGATGAAGCTCAACCCGGTTACTTTTTCACTTGCATCTGCAGGGGATCTTCAGCAGGTATACCTGTACTATTTCGGCGGGATGGTTTTTTTTAACTGTTCCGGCGACAATATTGCCAGATTTCTAGATCTGATCCGCCAGTATGTTCCATCAATGCGGGAAAACCCGCAACTGAATTACCGGGAAGAATACAAACTGAAAATCGAACCTGACAGTGAGCCGGTGATTGCCAACGACTGCGCCACAATGCCCAGATATAATCTGGCTTTTTTGGATATTATCTGCTTTGTAATTGCAAAATCAGTAGCTTTGGAACGAATTGAAGAGAGTATTGACACAGTCTTTGATGAAGTCGAAGTAATGATAGCCAACCTGGGTCGTGGCAAACTGGAACTTCCGGACAGGGATATGGCACGCCTGGCATCATCAATACTTAGTTTCAAATACACATCAATCGCCCATATAATGGTACTGGACAAACCGGACATCACCTGGGACAACCCGGAAGCGGACCGTTTATACCTGACCATGGCAAGTCTTTTTGAACTTAATCCCCGCTATCTGGAAATAAAACACAAATCAGAAACTTTACTGGACATGACCGATGTTTTTTCCAGTCTCTCCCACGCCCGCCGCTCCGCTCGCCTTGAATGGATAATTATTATTTTGATCGCCATAGAGATTGTAATTTACCTGATGCAGCTTTATCGCGGTCAT
>JBGSQR010000461.1:0-6943 GCA_041737975.1 Geobacterales bacterium
GGCATCGGTTGCACCCTTCTTGTGCTTGATCGTACTCCATTTATTATGACCTGACATCTTTTCCGCTCCTTATTTCGTTAACGCACTTATCCTGCGTGCAGGGTTAGAGATTAATGTGATAAAAACGTTATTTATGTTGCCATAAAAAGCGGCAAATATTAGCATGGAGAAAACAGACTGTCCAGAAGGAAATTACCATCCCGATAGGGGGACCAAATGTCGATGTCCAAAATCGTAAAAACCACTTTTTCTCTGTTGATCCTGTGTATGCTTGGCGGTTGTGCATATTTCTCGTCTTTGGGTTCCGGGGAACTTCCGCCGGTTCTGGCAGAAGATGAGGTTATCCGTCCATACGTTAAATTGGGGAGGATCCAGATCACCCGCGAAGCTTACGGAAGCGACTACACAATGTCTCCGGACATTCGCAACTGGGGTATTATGGCCGTCCGCCAGGAAGCCGCTAAAATGGGGGCTGACGCCGTAATCACTCCGGAAGTTACGGGGCGCACAATTACATACGCAATCCTACCTTCAACCGAGTACCGTGCCACCGGTGTAGCCATAAAGTTCAAATAGGGATTGACATTTCTGGAATAAATTTATATAAAGACTATCTTCATAAAAACGGCGACGTAGCCAAGTGGTAAGGCAGAGGTCTGCAAAACCTTTATTCGGCGGTTCAAATCCGCCCGTCGCCTCCAAAAAAAATCAAGGGTTAGCTAAATCAGCTAACCCTTTTTGTTTATTTAGAATGAGATACTAATCTGTCTTCTAATCTGCCAAGGATTACCGAATACATGAAACAAGCACACTGTTCCTTTCCCGAGATCAACCAGATCCCGACACAATTCAGCCATAAAGCACCACTATTGCAGAATTACTACCTAAGCAACGGAGAACTCCGCAGCTGGGATGGCCCAATGCAGGAAGTGCTATCACCAGTTTATGTGCAGACACCTGACGGGCTAAACAGACAGATACTCGGCTCGGTGCCGGACCTTTCTCCCTCAGTCGCCCTTGAAGTCCTTGACGACTCCGTAAAGGCCTATGCCAATGGTCGCGGGATCTGGCCGACTATGCCGGTTGAGAACAGAATCCTGTCGGTGAAAAATTTTGCCGGTCGACTGGCGGAGAAACGTGAGGAAATCGTAAAACTGTTGATGTGGGAAACCGGGAAATCTCTGCGAGAAGCAGAATCTGAATTTGAACGGGCTGCCGATTACATCAGCGACACGCTGACGGCTTTTAAAGAGCTGGACCGGGCCTCGTCCCGCTTTATCATTGAAAAGGGAATTATCGGACAGATCCGTCGGGCCCCGCTTGGTGTGGTACTTTGCATGGGACCATACAATTTTCCACTCTACGAAACCTTTACCACCCTGATTCCGGCGTTAATAATGGGCAACACCATCCTGATGAAACCACCCCGTTTCGGCATTTTGATATTCCAGCCGATTCTGGAGGCTTTCCGGGACTGTTTCCCGGCCGGTGTGGTAAATACGATCTATGGCGATGGAGAAAAAATCCTGCCACCTCTGATGGCTTCGGGCAAAATTGATGTACTCGGCTTTATAGGTACGCATAAGGTAGCCGATGCGCTTCGGGCATTTCATCCTCGCCCTCACAGACTACGTTGCGTGCTTGGCCTGGACGCCAAAAACCCGGCAATTATATTGCCGGATGCGGATCTGGAGCAGACCGTAGCCGAATGCATCCAGGGAAGCCTTAGCTTTAACGGGCAGCGTTGTACGGCTCTGAAGATCTTTTTTGTGCATCGATCAATCGTTGATTCATTTCTAAAACAGATGTCTGAGGGAATCGGAAAACTAAAATGCGGGATGCCTTGGGAAAAAGGGGTAACCATCACCCCTCTGCCGGAGCCGGAAAAACCGGATTACCTGAAAGGGCTGGTTCTTGATGCCGAGTCTTACGGGGCAAGGGTTTGCAACAAAGGAGGCGGGCTCAGCAGCCAGTCATTTTTCTATCCGGCCCTGCTCTACCCGGTTTCACCGGCGATGAGAATCTACCATGAAGAACAATTTGGTCCGGTCATACCGGTGATACCATTTGACGACATCAGCGAGCCGATCGAATATATTGTCGCATCCAATTACGGCCAGCAGGCCAGCATATTCGGCAAGGATTCAGGCTTGCTGGCCCAATTGCTGGACGCACTGGTCAATCAGGTCTGCCGGATCAACATCAACAGCCAGTGCCAGCGCAGCCCGGACAGCTTCCCGTTCAACGGCCGCAAGAACTCAGCTGACGGCACTCAGTCGGTCACAGACGCCCTGCGCATATTTTCAATCCGGATTGTTGTTGCGGCACGGGAAAACGAGCTGAATCGCGAGATCATTACGGATATTGTCAGGGAGAGAAAATCCCACTTCTTGTCAACAGACTATATTTTGTAATCCCTTCTCCCTGAGGGAGAAGGTGGCCGAAGGCCGGATGAGGGGACAGAAGTACTTGCGCATATGCACTACTCTTGAGGCGGTCGCCTGCCGGTCCTATTCACAAACTCCATATCCTCACGGTTTTTGGCAATACCTTCGCTGCAAAAACTCCAGATACGGTAGCTTTCCACACCCAGAATCGTTATACCCGATCCCAATACGGCCCAGTAATTATCGTCTAGGGCTTTCCCAAAATAATAAAACAGAAAAAAACCGGTCAAAAATCCCACATGCACAAAGCTGCTGCGATGTTCAATGCCGGCAATCATTCGGGTCAGACTGAGTATAGTTGCAGAGAAGGTATAGATAAGAAGCGCTATACTGACCATCCGTGCCGTAGGAGGCTTGCCGAGAACCGCGATTACAGCATCCGGAGCCGGAAGCAGGGGGAAGCCCCACCAGGCGAAAAGGCTGACGACCATAAAAAGCGACAACGCCATAACCCCGCGACTTGACAAACGATGTAGTCGGCTAATCTCCCGAGTCAGCTCCTGACGCAGCAAATCGGTGCTGCCTTGCGCCTCACCGCTACCGTCTGCCTGGTTATGTTTATGCACGTCAGTCATACTGTCCCGATAACGCTGCATTGATTTTATTTGTCCGGGTTATCGCCCGTCTGATTTTCATGGTTATTATTGGCTGATGCGCCTTTTTGGGCTTTATAGAATGCTGCTGCAATCACCCCAAGATCATGGGGCAAATGCACTGGTGGTTCCGGGATTTCGTTCTTATCGGCAGATGATTCCACATACTTCTTTAGCCTCTCCACCGGTAAAAAGACATTTCTCCTCAACAAGGCGGTCACACCACCAACAGTCAGAATCAGACTCATAACTGTAAAGATGATCATCTGAATTCTAAGCATTGCCAGCGACTTATCATGTTCGGACCTGGACAGACCAATATCCAGCGTACCCAGCACTTTCTGTTCCGGTGCATGAAAATGACATGCGGCAGAAGAACAGTCCGGCGCATTATAGATCGGTGCGGTAATGGCTATGACATTCAAACCTGCTGGAGTTTTGAAGGTTCGTGCCTGTTCCATGGTTCCCAGGCTGCTGACAGGCTTGGAATAGGTGTGACAGACGATGCACCCTTCAGCATTCTTATCCACCTGACGATTTAATTCATCAGGTTTAGCCGAAAAAGTGACCACCCCTTTCTTATTGAAGATTCTGACATGATCAACACCTTTTTGCTCACCAACACTGCTGATCATTGTCGCCAGGGTTTCACGATCATCCTTGTGCATTGAATAACGGGTCGTTTTCAGAATTGTGTCGGCCAGGCTGGTCGCATGAATAATCTCACCGCGATGAAGATCCTCACGAATAACGGAATAAAGGACCAGGCAGCAGACCACCATAAACCCAGTAACAGCCAGTCCCACCGGCACAAGCGCTTTTCCTGCAAGTGAGGCAAACATATAAAACCTCCACAACTCAAATCATTCAATCTGTAAACTACATCTTATGACACGCTTCGCATTTACCTTTTACACTGAATGCTGTTTTGCCGTCATGACAGGCACCGCACGACTTGCCCTCTTCCATCTTCTTCATGGAAACTTTCACTTTGCTCCGTTTGGTTTCATATATGGATTTGTGGCAATCAGCACAGGTATAAACATCCGCATGAAACTTGTGACTGAAGGGGATATTTCCGGCATCCTTGTCCTCAAAGACCAGCTCTTTTACCGGATGACACTTGGTACAACTCTTTATCGGGAAGGCTTTTTTAGAATTATGACAGGCTCCGCAGGACTTGCCCTTTTCCATGGCTGCCATGCTGACCCGCTTGTTCTTATGATTTGGCTGATACAGAGCCGGATGGCACTTGCTGCAACTTGCTGTTTTCATGTGCAGGTTGTGGCTAAAGATGGTCGGTCCGGTCTCCTTGACTTCATAGGTAATCTCCTTGACTGGATGGCAGGAAACACATTTATCAAGACCAAAGGCTTTTTTATTGTCATGGCAGGCACCACAGGACTTGCCCTTTTCCATCTGCTTCATGGTAAATCGTTTGTTGAGTCCTGCGTTATAGATCGTGGGATGGCAGGTATTGCAATCAGGTGATTTGACAAGGTGGTCTTTATGACTGAATCTGGTGGTGCCTGTTGCCTTGACCGCATAAACCTTGTCTTTTGTTTTATGACAGCTGGCGCATTCATTCAGGGAAAAGGCTTTTTTGCCATTATGGCAGGCACCGCATGACCGCCCCTGCTCCATATCGGCCATTTTGTACTGTTTTTTGTTTCTCAAATCATAAATTGTGTCATGACATGCCCTGCAATTGTGAGACATGTCCTTTTCATTCATATGGGTGGCATGGGTAAAGACAACCTTACCAGCGTTTTTTGTATTATAGACGGCATCCCTGACATTCACTGCAAAGGCGGTATCCTGAAAAATCAATATCATCAAAACCATGTAGAAGGTAATAAGGCACTTCATAAATACTCCTCCGTGAAATTTGTGACCGCCAGCCAGAAATGCTAATGACCGCTCTTTTTATCCTGTTCTGAATGTTCGACGGTTTTTTCTTCCCAACCGCTCCACATGGGCTTGAAATAGGCTAATGGTGTATGACCTAATGTGGCCAGATAAATATGCACAAACAGGAAGGCCGTAAAACAGCAGGAAAGCAGAAAATGCACACTGACCAGCATTTTTATACCGCCAACCAGTATCAGCAGTTCCCGCAACGGAGCCACATACATCAGCAGCACACCACTGAAAATAACCAGGGGCAAAAGCAAAAACATGATCACCAGATAGGCGGCTTTCTGCATTGGATTGAACTTGCTGTCCGGAGTACTGTGATGAGGATTCGGTTTACCAAGAAAATACGTCAGAAAGTAAAAATAGGCCTGGCGAAAAATACCGGACTTCAAATCATCCAATGAGGGGACATACAGCTTGATCAGGCTCTTGGCAACAAACAGGTAATAAACCAGCCAGAGCATGTACGAAATGGAAACAACCACACCGGCAGTATTATGCAGCCTGATGGCGGCTTTGTATGCTCCGAAAATGTTTATATAGTCCGGAAACCTGATCTGCAGACCTGTAACACATAAGGTCACAATTCCGAAAGCATTCAACCAGTGCCAGATCCGGACAGGCATTGGGGTCAAGTAAACATACTCTTTACTCTTCATGGTCCTTCCCCCTTCTGTTTTTTCTGGTCAAAATACGAAAGAAACCGTGGCAGACCGGAAAAGCTAGTCCGCCCAAAACAATCAAACCGCCGATGATGTTGAGGATACTGCTTCTGGTTGTGCCTAGCATGTAAAAATCCGGTGTGCCATAAAGAAGATCCAGGATGGCCCCCTTTTCAACAGGTACACGTGAATACCCGCCAACCTTGTCAGGAAAGGCCACAAAGCTTTTCTGATTGGCATTTGAGCCGGAGGTATGACAGAAAGTACAGTCCCAGCGATTATCCAGAATCTGGTAACTATGGGTGACCGTCTCCGGTGTCATCATCCCCCACAGGCGCATATTCTTGCTGCGCAACTTATGGTTAAAATCTCTCAGCTCCTGCAGAGAAACAAAACTATCGCCGTTTTTATCAATCAGCCTGCTGATATTGTCCCCTTCAATCAGCTTGGCAAGTTCGTCATAGCTGGCCAACTTAAAATCACCCTTGGAACCGGGCAAACGGCTTTCAATGGACATTGTGATGACATAATCCTTGGAACCGGTATGGCAGGTAATACAGGGCAGAGAATCTATATGCAGGTCAGCTTGGGGAAGCCATTTGGAATGGCTTTGAATGATCTTGCGCGTATCATGGCACTTGGCGCACTTTTTGTTGATGTCTTCTCCGGAAACAAAGGCCGGCAACCTGACTTCATGAGGATCGTGGCAATCATTACACTTGGCTTTTGTGCCATGTGTACTTTTTGCATATTCCTCGTAGACCGGGCCGTGGCACTCTCCACAAGTGGCCCTGGGCGGAGCGGAACCTTCACGGGGGTGTCCGGGAGATACCTTATCATGGCAGGAGGTACATCCCACGATCGAGTGAGTCGTGGCCCCGAACCTGCCCGGATCAATATAAATATTTGTTCCGGAAGAACTTGTAATTTCTTTTTGACCATGACATTTCATACACTTCTGATTGTCAGGAGGGGCTGCAAAAACGACTGAAATAAAGAGGAGAAAGATAACAAGGGTGAAGACCGTCAATCTACTGTGCGGGTGCATATTTTACTCTCCAATTTTGAATCCCGGATTTCAAAGTTGCTATAGACGTAGCTTTACCATAAGCTTGTCATATTTAACATATTTTTATTCATTAGATTCCCATTCATGACATATTTTTTCTATCCCGTGACTGAACTGCATGTTATAAATTGTACCGATATTTTATTTACAAAAGAAAACCTGAATTGCACTAATCTCCCGCTATAGCGGCAAAATCATCCCCTCTCCCTGAGGGAGAGGGCCAGGGTGAGGGGGAAATGTTGATGTATATGGCAC
>JBGSQR010000026.1:0-13372 GCA_041737975.1 Geobacterales bacterium
CCTATGTCAGAGGTGCTGGCATATTCAAATGATCTGAAATCCATGACAAGCGACAGAGGCCTTTTCAGTATTGAGTTTTCTCATTACGAAGACCTGCCGACTCACCTTTCCCAGAAGGTGATGGCTGAAGCAAATGCTGCAAAAAAATAAATTTAAAATTAATTCAGACTGAAGTTGTTGTGCTTAAATAATTCGGAGGCAAAAATGGATTCCAAAGACGTTAAACAGGAAGAAGAAACTCAAAAGCAGGACTCAAAAGGTGAAAAAGGCAGACAGAATACCCTTCTGATCGCTTTGATCGCATTGGTTGGCGGATTTTCTTATCTCTATTTTTTTACGGATATGATTCGGACGCAGGAGGTAAGCAAGCCTGCTGAAACACCGGCCACACAGAAAGTAAAAATGGAGTTGCCGCCTCGTGATGGTTCTGCAGCCAAGCCCGAACCGGTAGCTGCTGCAGGTGATAAAAAGGAACCTGTCGCGCCTGCAGCCGTTGAGCCGGCTAAGGTGGTGCCTGCTCCTGCCGCAGTTCCGCAGCCCAAGTCGAAAGAAGAACCAAAAAAGGCTGAGCCTGTTAAGCCTGCAGAGAAAAAAGTTGTAGCCGCTGCACCTGAAACTAAGGTTAAGAAGCCGTCTGTTGCCAAGAAAGATGCTGTCAAGCCTGAACCAGTTGAGGCAGCTGTAAAGACCGGACCCTGGACAGTGCTGGTTGGTAATTATGTCATGGAAGGGAGTCTGGCTCTAGACCAGGCCAGGATTAAAAAGGCCGGTTTGGAGCCGGTTATCAAGCCTGGTGCCCGTAAAAAAGCTAAAATGAACAGGCTTCTGCTGGTTGAACTTGCAGATCGTTCCGCAGCCAAAGTTGAATTGCATAAGTTGAAGAAGCATACTTCAGATGCTTTTATTCTGGACCAGGGAGGCAAACATTTTGTTTATGCCGGTTCATATATTCTTGATTCCCGGGCTGCCAGCGAAAAAGAACGTCTGACTGCCGCAGGCTTTACCTTGTCGCTCAAGCAGGAAGAGGTCTTGATTCCGTCAAAAAACCTGTCAGCCGGAGTTTTTAGCGATAAAAAGGCGGCTGAGTCGGCACTCAAGAAGTTGAAAGATGCTGGTATTAAAGCAACTTTGAAGCAGTAGCGGGAATCAATGGCAGATATAATCAAGATTAAAATTACTCCGGCAGTGGCAGCTTATGTTGCTGCCGGGGTAAGCCGTGATGACAAACTAAAAGGCCTTGAGTCTGTTGAAAACCTGGCATCTGCTGATCAGGTTATGCTGGCTTTTTGTTTGATGAGAGAAAAAGACGAGATTGTAAAGAGTGCTGCCAACACAGTTTTTGGTGCTCTCTCAGAGGACTCGGTGTTGTTGTTTCTGGAAGCATTGCTGATTCATCCCGCCATACTCGATGCTATTGCCCATGAACATTATTTTAACCATAAAATTGTTAAAGCGCTGTTGGGATGCCAAACGATTGCGCCCCAGACTACCGCTTTTCTGGAAGAGGTGTTGGCTGCTGATGTTGCAGATGATCCTAATGATGAAGACTTTCTGACTGAGGATGTTTTTGGTCCTGCAGTCGAACAGGGCAGTGAGTCTGAAAATCAGGTAGAAACTGAATCGGGAGATGATTCTGGTGACGGGCTGCCTGAGGATTCTGATGGAGAGATTCAGGATAAAGAAGAATACCTCAGCAAATATAAACTTATTCAATTAATGGGCATCAGCGAAAAGATCAAAATGGCCCTCACTGGTGATAAGGAGTGGCGAAGCATATTGATCAAGGATTCAAATAAACTGGTTTCAAGCGGTGTTATCAAAAATCCGCGAATTACTGATGGAGAAATACTGACCATCATCAAGGTTGGGGCGCAGAATGACGAGATTATACGTTTGATATGCGCCAATAAAGAATGGACCAAAAATTATAATATTCGTAAAGCACTGATCGAAAACCCCAAAACACCTTTGAATAACTCTTTAAGATACCTTTCAACATTGAACGAGAAGGATATATCCGGCTACGCTAAGAGCAAGAATATATCATCTGTTATTGCCACACAGGCCAAACGTCTGATACTGGCCAAAAAAAGAAACTGATTGCTATTACAATTTCAATTTTATTTTGACGGAGAATGAATGGCACTGGTCAATCACGCCAAACGGGAAATTAACGCTAAAATTGTCTATTTTGGACAGGAAAAGGTCGGTAAGGCAACGTCTTTGCGGTATGTGTATGATCGTATCAAGCCGTCTCTCCGTGGAGAATTGAAAGCCATACCAGCCAGTGGCTCATCACTGCTTTTCTTTGATTTTAGTCCCTTTGAACAGCTGGTTTATGGTGGTTATCGTGTTCGTCTGCACATTTATACATTGCAGGGAAAAGTTATAAATCCTGCTGCCTGGAAGATGACACTCAAAGGTGCCGACGGAATTGTTATTGTTGCTGATGCTTCGCCTGTGGAGGTTTCTTCTTCCTGTGAAAGTCTACTGCAGCTGAGAGAATATCTGGGGGGGTATGGGGTTGGGCTACACGATATACCTTTTGTACTTCAGCTGAATAAAAAGGATCTTTCCGGGCAAACTTCTGTTGAGGATGCTACAAAGGCGATGGGGTTGCATGACAGTAAATCATTTCTAACTTCAGCAGTTAGTGGTACAGGGATCCTGGAAACATTGACAGCTCTATCCAAGTTGATAATGGAGCAGATTGGCAGGCGAGAAGATTTGCAGCAAATCGATACACTCTGTACTGGCGATAAAAAAAGTCAGTCAATATCGGTAGGAGAACAGCAAACAGGTGTCGTCGCCAGTAATGATTCTAAAGCGTCATATGTTTCTGACATAGACTCAGTCTTAACCAGTGATGCAGTCGCTGATATTGAAAATACTATTTTTGCCCCGGCAGTTTCTCTGGGTGAATCAGGAGTGAGCCTGAATGGAACGACTGTCAGAATACCGTTAAATATTTCAAAGCCTGGTGGTCTGCAACGAATAGTTGTTACTGTTGATGTCTCACTGGAGTAGCAGAACCTTTAAACTTTGGAAATAGGAACGGAACATTTTGTTTGTAGTGACGATATTCATCCCCTAAATCATTTAAAAAACGTTTTTCTTCAATGCGTGCACCGATTATGAAATATATACTTGAGCAGACTGTCAAAAGCAGCCATTGGGCTGTCATTACAGGATTAAAAACGGAAAACAGGATTGAAAGCAAATATAGTGGATGCCTTACCACGCCATAAAAACCGTTTGTTACGAGTTTAATTTTTGTTTGCTGCTGTTGCCACTGTTTGAAGCCTAAAAAATCTGAAACATTTGTCTGTTGGAGACATTTGAACAGGGCAACGGCCAGAATCAACTGCAGAATATACATGGACAGGCTCCAGACGCCCGGAACAAAGTAAATAACCGGCGAATGCCGGTAGGCGAGCATTACCCAGATGAACAATGCCAGCGATAATAAATTATATAACAGTCGGTAGTATCTGTATCGGCTGCCAGTTTTTTTGTGGATGAGTTCCTTTAGCCGTGTAGATGCCAGTATGGAATGGATGACAGCAAAGGTTATGAAACGAAAAATAAAATCCAGATAATCGGGCAAACAGTCCTCCTGAGTAATGATGGTATTGATAAATATCACATTTCATGGCGTTAATAGTGAGCGTTATCAGATAAAGCAGGTTTTGTAAATAAGGCCTCTGTCAGAAGAACTGAAGCATTATAATACGGTAATTGTTTAAATGTATGCAAAGTTTACCAATCGCCTGATTTTTTTGAAACATGGTTTTGCCGAGAAAAAAAACTACAAAATTTCCAAGACAAAGACTGTCTATCCATTTGATAGTTTTAGCGAAAAATATGCGCTTTGGTTTTGTCTGAAGAAACCAGGTGGCACATAAGGTTATTCGACCATATACCAGCATTTCAAGGTTTGATTTATTCATGCTTGATTTGTCTATCTCTCAGTAAATCAAGCCTCTAGGCATAGGTTACAAAAATAATAAATTACAGTTATATTTATTGTCTTGACAGACGCACCGAAAATGGTTAATTGGTAAAGCAAGTTTAAGCTTTTAATGTCCTGTTAATGTGCTAGACAGTAGGATTTTATTGACATCATAGCGATAGTCAATGTATATGGACTCAAACATTTTTTTGTCATACCATTTGAAAGTTATTCATACCGCTTTGGGTATAAATCATGATGAAAGGAGATGGATAGGAATTTGTAGCAGATGGGTTGATTGGGATTGAGGATTGAAGATCATGCTTCATTGGATGTAATATCTTATATAGGAGGTAGTCTAGTATGCCCTGGATTCAAACGTACACACCAGTTGGAGGTAGTCTTGGCATGTCGGCACTGTGTGCCGCAATTCCGTTGATCGTCATTTTTGTTTGTCTTGCAGCCCTGAAGATGAAAGCTCACAAAGCAGGTCCCCTAGCCGTTGCAAGTGCTTTCGCCGTCGCCGTTGGTGTATGGGGAATGCCTGCCAATCTCGCGGGATGGGCTTTTGTTCAGGGTGCCGCTTTTGGTCTCTTCCCCGTTTTCTACATTGTTCTTACCACTCTCTTTCTTTACAACATTACTGTTAAGGGTGGCCAGTTTGAAATCATCCGCGCCTCGCTGGCCGGCGTTACCGCCGACCGTCGTATCCAGGCACTGTTGATAGCATTCTGTTTCGGCGCATTCATTGAAGGTGCTGCCGGCTTCGGTACTCCGGTTGCTATCGCCGGTGCTACTCTGGTTGGTTTGGGCTTCCGTCCCCTCTATGCTGCCAGCGTTTGCTTGATCGACAATACTGCACCAGTTGCTTTCGGCGCTATCGGTATTCCGGTTGTTGCTCTTGCCGGCGTTATGGGTTATACCGATGACGGCTTCAGGCTCTCCAAGATGATTTCTCATCAGTTGCCGTTCTTCTCTCTCTTCATTCCGACCTATGTTATCTGGATCATGGTAGGCTGGAAAAGAACCGTAGAAGTTCTTCCTGCTTCATTTACCTGCGGTATTACATTTGCTTTGGTTCAGTGGTTAACTGCCAGTTACCTGGGACCATATCTGCCTGACATTACAGCTTCTCTGGCCGCTATGGTTGCTCTGGTTGTTCTGCTTCAGGTATGGCAGCCAGCTACAGTTTACCACTTTGACCATGAAGAAAAAGCATCCAAGGAAGAGCACGGCTTCTCCGGTGCTCAGATCTTCAAGGGTTGGGCTCCTTACCTGGCGCTGACTATATTTGTTCTTCTTTGGGGTCTCCCTTCCGTCAAGAAAGCTCTCAATGAGATCTACTTTCAGAAGATTACTGTAACCGGTTATCATGAGAAGGTTGTTAAAGGTGTCTCCACACCTGAAGTTGGCCTGAAAAAAGCTGATGCTGTTAAAGTTGAAGCAGAAAAAATTCTTGCCACACTCAAAGCTGATGAGCCTAAACTGGCTGACGCAATTGCCAAGTTGAATGATATTAAGGCAACCGAAGAAAAAATGGTTACAATTGAGCAGGGCTTGGCCGGTAAAGGCGCTATCCTGACCGCTGACCGTTTTGCCGCCTTTGAAGCAATCGGCAAAGCTAACGGTGCCCTGGCTAAAATGTCCAAGGATCTGGAAAAAGGCAACCTGATTGCTAAAGATCAGTTCAAGCCTCTTGACAAGGCTGTTAAAGGCCAGTTGCCAGCTAAAATTGCGGCTGTCTTCAACTTAAACCTCCTGTCAGCTGCCGGTACAGCGATTCTTTTCGCTGCATTCCTCTCCTCATTTATCTGCGGCGTAGGCATGGGTGATGCTCTTGGTTTGTTCGGTAAAACCTGTAACCAGATGAAATTCCCGGCTGTTACCGTAGCATCAGTTCTTGGCCTGGCATACATCATGAATACTTCCGGTATGACTAACAGCCTTGGTTTGGTATTCACCAAGACCGGCCACTGGTTCCCGTTTGTGTCTCCTTTCATTGGTTGGTTGGGTGTCTTTCTGACCGGTTCCGATACTTCCTCCAACGTTCTCTTCGGTGGTCTGCAGAAGGCTACAGGCGAAGCGCTTGGCATCGATCCGATTCTGCTCGGTGCTGCAAACACCTCCGGTGGTGTTATGGGTAAGATGATCTCCCCACAATCTCTGGCTGTTGCAACAGCTGCTTGCGGCATGGTTGGTGAGGAAGGTACACTGTTCCGTTTCACTTTTAAGCACTCCATCGGCCTGACATTTCTGATGGGTTGTTTGATTTACCTGCAGGCATACTACCTCCAGTGGATGATTCCTTAACTAACTGTTAGGTACATGCCATGCTTGGCATGAATTAGAATGAAAAGGGAGACACTTTAATTAGTGTCTCCCTTTTTTGTGTTTTGATGGTAGAAGATGAGTTCTTTAGTATAAACTTGGTAAGTTAAGATTACCAAAATTAATAATTCTATGTAAAAACAATTGGTTATGGCTGATGATCTTTTGGCTTGTTAATTGAAATGTATTATAAGTGGCAATACAAAATATTGCTATATCCACGTAAGTGATGAAATTGGTAAAATAATTATACCGAAAAAAAAGATGCCGCTGTAGAATTTTAAATTTAAAGATTAATAGTTTGAATTGCAACTAGATGTCATAATTAACAAATAAGCCTTATAGGTCATTAGGCAGACTTTTTTGATAAAAAAATAATTCAAGAACTGGTTTTTTTTATTGACATCTGAATCTGATTTAGTGTTAATTGGTATTACCAATTGGCTCATTGGCTAGTGGTAGCTAAGTTTAGGTTTATAAGTAGCTCTGCAGATGCAGGAATCGATAAAATACCTAGTTGTGCTAAATTTGACTGTTTAAAGGGGGAAGCAATGTTCGATCAGTTTAAAACCCGAGCAGAAGCCGTTGGTGCAGAAGTCTACCGGTTTAAAACCAGGAATGATGCACTGGAATTTATTCTGCAGTTCCTTCAGAAAGAAGGAGTTAGTGATGCCAAGGATGCTTATGCAATTTGGCAAGATGGTCCCTTTCTGGCTGGAATGGACAAAAGCGAGTTGGCATCAAAAGTATCAGGTTTAAAGTTTGAGGTTACTCGCCAACTGACTGCTGACGCAAAAGTTGGTATTAGTGAAGTTGGTTATGCTTTGACAGATACAGGTTCATTGGTTTCTGACCAGACTGATGTGAATTCCAGGCTGGTATCAACCCTTCCCGCTATACATGTAGCTCTTATTGGTTCAGACAGAATACTTAATAACAAAATGGAAGTTTTTGCTAAAATCAATCCATCAAACAGTAAATACATTGCATTTATTACCGGCCCAAGCCGCACAGCGGACATCGAGCGTGTTTTGACAATCGGTGTACATGGACCGAAAAGACTTGTGGTCATCTTTGTTGATGATTTGGGAGGGGCAAACTAATGTCTAAGCCGAATTTTAAAGATTCAATTTCTACCGCTGTTAATAATGCAACTCTTACAGGTGCTCTCGGCAGATTTTCCGAGGCCTACAAGGTTAATCGCGCGAAAGCTTATGATGGAATCGATTTTGAGGCTCTACGTGCAACTATTGCAGAGCGTAAGTCCTATTGCGCATCAAATCTGGAACTGATGGCAGACATGTTTCAGAAAAATGCGGAAGCTCTGGGTGCCAAGGTCTATCGTACAAATGATCCCGCCAAAGTAAAAGAATATATTCTGAAAGTTGCCAAGGATAACAATGTTAAAACTGTTGTTAAATCCAAATCAATGGCCAGTGAAGAGATTCACCTCAACGATACCCTTGAAAAAGCCGGACTCAAGGTTGATGAGACAGACCTGGGTGAGTGGATTATTCAGCTTGCCGGTCAGAAACCTTCGCATATGGTTATGCCTGCTATCCACATGACCAAGGAAGAAGTATCCGTACTATTCAGCAAGGCTGTTGATGAGCGTTTGACTACCGATATCCCACGTTTGGTTGAGGTGGCCCGTAAAGAGTTGCGTACAAAGTTCCTTGCTGCTGATATGGGTATTTCAGGCGGAAACCTGGCAGTAGCAGAAACTGGCAGTATTGTTCTGGTTACCAATGAAGGTAATGCCAGAATGGTAACTACACTTCCAAGAGTTCATGTAGCTCTGGTCGGTATTGAGAAGTTCGTTGAAAAATTTGCAGACATCGCTCCGATTCTGGATGCACTGCCGAGAAGCGCAACTGCACAGCTGCTGACAAGTTATGTTTCGATTATCTCCGGTCCTACACAGAATACTGATGGTTCCATGAAGGATTTGCATATTGTTTTGATGGATAACCGCAGAACTGAGATGGCCAAAGATCCCAAATTCAAGCAGGCTATGCAGTGTATTCGTTGTGGTTCCTGTCTGAATGTCTGCCCGATCTTCCGTCTTGTTGGCGGGCATGTTTTCGGCAGTATATACACTGGTGGTATTGGTACAATTCTGACCGCCTGGTTTGATAAGCTGCAGGAATCAGAAGATATTCAGGGCCTCTGTATTCAATGTGGTAACTGTGTTGAGATTTGCCCAGGTAAACTGAATATTCCGGAAATGATTCTGGAAATCAGACGTCGTCTGGTTGTTGAATAGGGCCTGGGACTGATTATGAAGTCTATTTTCAGTGTTGTAAATAACCGTTCACTTTTCCATGCAATGATGCGTACTGCATCAATTACAGGTAAGCCGTTTACAACAGGCAAGTTTATTCGTCATCTGCCTTTGTTCCTGTCTGATTTGACTGATGGTCGTAGTTTGCCGGCAATATCGGCTGTACCGTTCAGAGATAGAATCAAGAAAATTCAGCAGCCTAAAGGTAAGGAAAAAGCAGCACTGTACGGCGGCTGTCTGCTAGACTTCGCTTATCCGGAAATGGGTGAGATGATTGTTAAGATTTTGAATAAGGCCGGTATTGAAGTATTGTTCCCTTCAGAGCAGACCTGCTGTGGTGCTCCGGCACGTTACAACGGAGCATATGAAGTTGCTGCAAATAACGCAGTTGATAACATCAAAGCACTGTTGAAAGAAGATGTAAAATATGTTGTTTCTGCCTGTCCTACCTGTACGGTAGCTTTGGAGCATGAGTTCATCAGTGTGTTTGAAAGCCTGGGTCAGAATGAGTGGATTCCTAAGGCTAAAGAGCTTTCTGCAAAGACCTTTGATTTCTCAACTCTGATCAAGAAATTGGTTGATGAAGGGCGACTGTCCTTCAAGGAAGGCCAGAAGCTTGGCAAGTTGACCTATCATGACTCTTGTCATCTCAAGAGGACTATGAATGTCTTTAAAGAGCCAAGAGAGTTGCTGGAAAAAGCCGGTTATGAACTGACTGAAATGTTCGAATGCGATATGTGTTGTGGTATGGGTGGTTCTTACTCCATCAAAATGCCTGAAATCTCTGCTCCGATCCTTCAGCGCAAGTTGAAGAATATCAAGGACACTGGCGCACCTGTTGTTGCGATGGACTGCCCGGGATGTGTAATGCAGATCGGTGGTGGTATTGATCAGGATGGCGCAAAGGTAAAAGTCAAGCATACGCTTGAGTTGATTGTAGATCAGCTGAAATAGTACCTGGTTCAAACTTGGTATGTAAAAAGCCCGTTTCCGAAAGGAAGCGGGCTTTTTTTTAACTATTTACCACAACATTTTTTATATTTGCTACCGCTACCACAGTTGCATGGGTCATTACGTCCGATTTTATTGACAATAAGCGGCTTGGGGCGAACCTGAACTCCATCTGTGAAAAACCACTTGTTATCTTCCTTTTTGAACGAAGCTGATTCATGGTGTGTGTGGCTGGCTTCCTTATCATGATATCTGGCAATAAATTCAACTGTGCCACTTGTATCACTTTGCTCACCTTTCTGGGTGGTGATGATTTCAAGTCCATCCCACTGTGAGTTTTCTGCCCACTGGCGTGTGCCGTCATGATCATAGCCCTGACGATGATCTGGATGGGTGGTTTCAAATACAAAATCCATTTGAAGCTTTGTGTATGCAGAATAACGCGCTCGCATAAGTTTTTCAGCGGTTTCTGCCGGTTTCTTCCCATTAATAATTGGCTCACAACACTTGGAATAGTCAATACCGCTTCCACATGGACAACTGTTCATCTTCTTTTTCTCCTCCTGATTGTTTGTGTAGGTAAAAAATTAGTCGTTAAGCCCGTTTTTAAGCTCTAGGAGCCGATTTCTTATTGGAATCAGCAGTGAGCTGCTAAAGCGTATGCCGCTGCGTCCTCTGCCGATAATAAGCCCTTCCTCAATGCCGTGATAATCTGACCCGGCAGTTACTAACATGCCAGCTTCTTCAGTACGTCTTCTGAGAAACTCCATTTCATGCGCTTGTGCCATATTGTTGAAAACTTCGATGCCGTCCAGGCCCAAAGTCTTCAATTCCGTTATGATGTTACACAATTGTTGACGATCTGTGGTGATGCTTGTCGGGTGAGCAAGCACAGCTACTCCACGCAATCTTTTGATCTCTGCAATTGCATCCTCAATTGGCCAATAATATTTAGGAATATCACATGGAATTAGGTAACGCTGAAATGAGTCTTCAATGTTTTTGACATAGCCACGTTCCAGCAGAGCTCTGGCAATATGTGGTCTACCAATTGCATCTTTTGCATGAATAAGAACTTCGTCGATACTGATTTCCTGACGACCTTCCAAGCGAAGGGATTCATTTACCCGGGCAAGAATGTCAACATTCCTGGATTTACGTTTTTCACGAAAGTCGGATAATCTGTCTTGGAAATGACTGTCGTTAAAGGCTATTCCATAGCCGAGCAGATGTACGTCATGCCATGAATTAAACTGAACTGAAATTTCAATTGCAGGGATAAATTCAATTCCAGCAAGCTCTGAAGCGGTAAGGCCATCGCTAAGGCCGGCAACGGAGTCATGGTCCGCAATGGATATACAAACTAAACCTTGGTCCTTTGCCATGCTGACAAGGTCGCGAGGTGAGAATGCTCCGTCTGAAAAGTTAGAATGTATATGAAGATCAATATAGCCGTTAGTTTCAATTGTCATGTTCGCATAGTAACCGTTAGAAGCAAAAAAGTAAAACCGGTATTGCATGCTAAACAAGGTTAAGATAATATCGTGCTATGGAAATGACATATATTAACGATATAATTAAGATTTTGAGAACTGAATATCTCGGTTGGAAAACTCCGGCTGTTTCTATAATTGCAGAATGTGGCGGTAGTCCATTTAAGGTGCTGGTATCATGCATTATTTCCCTTCGAACAAAAGACGAAGTTACGGCTGAAGCTGCGGCAAGGTTGTTCAAGCAGGCCGATACCCCGGAGAAGATGATTTGTTTGTCAGAGAAAACTATCTCAGACTTGATATATCCGGCAGGTTTTTATCGTAATAAGTCAGTACAAATTTTTGATATATCGAAAAAACTGGTTAATGATTATTCGTGTATTGTGCCGAATGAAATTGATGATCTTCTGAAATTTAAAGGTGTTGGACGTAAAACGGCCAATCTGGTTGTTACACTAGGGTTCGGTAAGGCAGGGATTTGCGTTGATACTCACGTACATCGTATTTTTAATCGATGGGGCTGTGTTACTACAAAAACACCAGATGAAACTGAATCTGCTTTACGAGTCAAGTTGCCAAATGAGTATTGGTTGGAAATCAATGAGTTACTGGTTGCATTTGGACAGAATCATTGTTTGCCGCTTTCACCTCGTTGTACAACATGTCGTCTGGGAAAAATATGTCCTAAAATAGGTGTAAGCAAATATCGGTAACTTTATTTCTTTGATTGATACTTGGCTGATATTTAATAGTGTTTAGAATATGAACAAGTTAATTTATAAGATCTGCTTTTTATGGTATAGCACCAGTAATAGCTGATTAATGTCGGTCGATTTATTGAGTTGCTGTATCAAAGGTTGAAATTGTATTAATTCAACTGAGACATTAAATGATATTGGAAGGAGAATATAATGACGAGAAAATTTTATCCGCGCCAAGTTTATGTGGCGGCTTCCTGGATGGCACCGATTGGTCGTTACAATGGCAAGGATAAGGAAAAACTTTCCTTTTTGGAGATGGCCGAGCGTTGTGGAGAAGTCTTTGCCGGAAGTCCTGTCAGGCGCCGTGATATTGAAGCTGTTATTGTCGGTAGTCAGAATCCTTCTGCCTTTTCAGGCGTTGATAATACAGCAGCCAAGATTTCCGGAATTCTCGGTATTTCTGGCGCCAAGTCAATTCTTATTGACACTGCATCATCGTCCGGGGCATCAGCCTTTGAAAATGCCTATCTGGAAGTTGCATCGGGCAGACATGATCATGTACTGGCAATAGGAATACAAAAGCTTAGTGAGACATCTACTGAAGATACTACACGCATAATAGCAGGAGTTATCGACCGGGAAGAATCAGAATTCGGTCTGACTATGCCGGCTTGCGGAGCGTTGGTTGCCAGAGCGTTAATTGAAAAACTTCAGTTGACAGAAGAAGAGTGGACAGCTTATGCCGCACTTTTAAATCAGCGTAGCCACAGATTTGCCTCTAAAAATCCGAATGCCCACAATCGTTCCAAATTGGAAGTAACCGATTATTTCAGGCAGATAGCCAATAATAGAAACTTTAAGCTGTGGGATCCACTACGGTTACAAGACTATTGCCCCATGTCCGATGGTATGGCAGCGGTAGTTTTGACATCAAAGCCACAGGACATATTGATCAGCGGTTTGGGTAGCGCTACTGATATCCCTACAATAGCTGACCGTCACTACTTCCACTCATTTCCAGCAACAGTCTGGGCTGCCGGTTACACCTACGGCATGGCTGGAGTCAAGGACATTCGCTCGTTTTCAGGCTCACTTCATGTAAATATGCACGATCCATTCATCAGCTTCGGGCCTATAAATCTTGTGGATCTTGGAATTGTAAGTCGTAGCCGCTTGATGGATGCACTTTTGGATGATGACCTTACAGGCGAGAATGGGGAGTTTCCTACAAACCTGACCGGTGGATTAATCGGACGAGGGCACCCTCTTGGAGCTACTGGTATGGTTCAGATAGTTGAGAACCATCAGCTGATGAATGAGCGTGGTTTCTCGGCGGCGGTCTCACATTCCATTGGTGGGCCAATTAACAACAACATGGTTGTTCTGCTGGAGAGCAGTAAAAGTTTCTTCTCTCGAAAACATGAGCCATTTAAACCTTGGGGATTGCCGTCACTTAGCCGGCTAAAGCCTAAAAACGTTACTTTGGATGCCCTGCTTGCCGATGGTGTAACTGTGGAGGGGTCTTTTGTTACAACTACAGCCAGATTTAATTATAAATCAGGCCTAGCCGAGGTAGTTGTTGTTATCGTAGCCTGTCGTTTTGAAGGTGGAGTATACAGATTTATTTTTGGTATTGATGGCGAGCATTATGAGCAGGTATCTC
>JBGSQR010000060.1:0-2133 GCA_041737975.1 Geobacterales bacterium
GATGAACTTGATCTGGTGCTATCCAGCAAACAATTAAAACCGGAAGAAAGAGCTAAAGGCGCACTGCAGCAAATCTACGGTAAAACCCCACTGGTTCTGATCACAGAAAAGAACATCAAAAAGAGAAACATCACAACCAAAGAGCTGGAAGAAATTTTTAACGGCAGGGCGACCAGCTGGCCAGACGGCGACAAAATCAGGCTGGTCTTGCGGCCGAATGAAGATATCGACAGCAAAATTCTCAGAGATCTTTCGCCGGGCATGAACAGTGCCATGCAGACGGCACGGGCCCGTATCGGCATGATCATAGCCATCACTGACCCTGAGGCCTATTCAACTGTGCAAAAAACACCTGGTGCCCTCGGAGCATCCGGACTGACCAGCATCATTACGGGAAAACTGCAGGTTTCCTCTCTAACCCTAAACGGAGTCAAGCCCTCACCTGCCACACTTGCCAATGGGACATATCCGCTTGCAAAAGAAATAAGTATTATTACAACAGCTAAAACATCACCCGCTGCACACAAATTAATCAAATTCATGCTTTCACCGCAAGGACGTGCAATTGCATCTAGAAATGGCGTTTTGGTTACAGCCGGAAACTGATAACTGCTCAGATTATTTTATCGTTATCATAGCAAAGTTACATGGGAGTGTTTATAGTATGGAGTATGGATAATATTGATGCAGATCTTGGGGTGGAAGGTGATCAGGAAAACTGGCTGCCTTTGCAGCCGCTGAACGGCAAATCACTTACCAAAAAACAGGCTGATCTTCAGGCGCTGGTTCTTGACTCACGCTCAATTCCTTGTCTCATAAAACCGGATGGCCCAAACTGGCAGCTACTTGTGCCTGAGGAACGGCTGGATGAGGCCTGTAACGAACTGAAGCAGTACAGTGACAAGAACCGGAACTGGCCGCCACACCTGCCGCCATCACGGGCATTGGTGGAAAACACGCTGCCGACCATCTGTGTACTGATCCTACTGGCAACTTTTCACAATGTAACTCTGCTCGGCCCGTCTACGGCTGATATGGGATTTATTGACTTGCATGAGCTGGGTATGGCACAAGCAGCTGCCATCCTTGACGGCCAGTGGTGGCGACTTGTTACAGCTCTGACCCTGCATGCCAACCTGGTGCACCTGGCCAGCAACCTGACCATCGGCGGGGCATTTATCATCTTTCTATGCAAAGAGCTCGGCTCCGGCCTTTCCTGGAGCCTGCTGCTGACCACCGGCATCCTGGGAAACCTGGTCAACGCCATCGTGCAGTCACCTGACCATCGCTCGGTAGGTGCTTCAACCGCTGTTTTTGGAGCTGTTGGAATTTTGTCCGCCATCAGCATGATGCGCTACCGTCGTCATCTACTGAAACGCTGGTTCATCCCGGTGGCTGCGGGCCTGGCCCTGCTGGCGCTGCTGGGAGCTGAAGGAAAACAGACCGACCTGGGTGCGCACCTGTTCGGATTTTTTATTGGCATTCTATGCGGCACAGCATCTGAATTTTTCACAATGCGCTACGGACGCCCCGGCACTCTGCTCAACGCACTTCTGGCCATAATTAGTGCCATCGTTGTCTTAACCGCCTGGTGGATGGCTATAGAGATGAGTGGTTAGGCTACTGTATTGCACTGATCGCCTCTTTCAGCACTGACAGCTTGTATGGTTTCTGAACAAATCCAGCCAACCCCTTGCCTGAAAATTTATGGATGACCTCTTGTTCGCCGTAACCACTGGAAACAATCACCTTGACATCAGGCTTCAGCTGACGCAACTCACGAAAGCACTGTTCACCATCCATACGTGGCATGGTCAGATCCAGAATGACAAAACTGATCTCAGTTGTCGCTTGATATATTTCCAACGCCTCTCGACCATCATTGGCCGTAATGACAGAGAATCCAAGCTCTTTCAACATAACGGCACCGATACTTCTGACAGTCTCCTCATCATCAACCAGCAGGACAGTGCCACTCCCCCTCCAGCCATTCTGGCTGCTATCAATATTGAACAATTCAGCCGGCTTACCGGAAGCAGGCAACAGGATCTTGAAGGTCGTACCCTTGCCCGGTTCACTGTAAACTTTTATGGCGCCTTTGTGCCCACGCACAATACCCAGTACGGCGGCCAT
>JBGSQR010000086.1:0-6607 GCA_041737975.1 Geobacterales bacterium
TAACAACAGCAAGAAATTCATCAACAGTAGAATCTTTGACAACTCCCGGCCAGCTTAGATCAACAGATTTGATTCTGCTTCCGATCAGTGGTGGATCGGAATTCAGCATATCCCTGACAACGCTTTCTACTTCCGGTAACTCAGGCATTTACACCTCATAATAATTATCAATATTTCAGAGTAGTTACAATACTTCCTTTAATCTTTTGATTTATTGTTGATATTTCAATTTCATCCGGTGCCAGTTCATCTTTTTTATTGATGGTTACAGATAGCCCCTGTTTTTTCAAACGATCCAGATTTTTTCGTCCATGACCGGTCAGATCAGAAATTCTTGACGAATGGCAGTAAATATCAATCATTTCGGTAGCAGCTAAACTGTTCAATAACTGCAAAATCAGATCAAAATACAATTCAGAGCGAACCAGCTGACCAAAGGCCGGGTGCCAGCAACCGGCAACTATGTTGTCGCTGTTAAGCCCAGAATCAGCCTGAAGTCCGATGCGAATCACATCAACACCTGCCTGCATGGCTCTATGCAGCAGGCGCTTGCACATATTCACCCCCTGCTCCACAGTTAATGGCTGATATTCCCCTGAATGATATTTTGCAGCCAGCTCCGTACCACTAAGAACAACAACCGGGTATATCCTGATAAAATCAGCTCCTGCGGCAATGACTCTTTCCAGGGAATAAAGGGATTTCTCCAGTGAATCGGCCGGAAGGCCGGGCATCAACTGTGCGCCTACAGTAAGACCATGATTCTTGACTATCCTTATGGCAGACTCGGTGTCAGCGGCAGTGTGACCTCGTCCGGAAGACAGCAGAACAGCATCATCCATGGACTGAACACCAAGTTCAATGATCTTAATACCCATCCCTGCCAACCATAGAACCGTTTGATCGGTAATACAATCAGGACGGGTAGAAATACGAATATTTGAGACCTCTCCAGAAGCTATCAGGGGTTGAACCGGGGACAACAACTGTTGCTGCAATATGCGGGAAAGAGCAGTAAAAGAACCGCCGAAGAAAGCAACCTCAACCGGTCGATCAGCAGCAGAACCTCGCCAGGAAATAATCTTTTCCAGTATTTCAGCTGCATCCGGCAACGCCCCCTTTGAACCGGATATAATGCGTTGATCACAAAAGACACAGGTATGGGGACATCCTTGATGACTTATGAAAAAAGGGACTGTGACCTTGGTCATTCCAGAATTTCCGGGGTCATTTCAATCAATTGGAGTGCTTTTGAGGCGGCAGATTGCTGTGCATGTTTCTTTGAGCGCCCGATACCGGTCCCCAGCAGTTTTTCTTCAACAAAGACCTGAAAGACAAACTCCCTGTCATGTGGTGGACCAGATTCCTCCATCAAACTATAATGTGGTGGCGGCAATTTACGGGAGGAAAGTATCTCCTGAAGAATACTTTTTGCATCACCAGTTTTTAATTCAGCATCTGGTTTAGCCAAAATTTCAGTAAAAAGCCTGACAACAAAACCACGTGCCGATTCAAATCCGCCATCAATGTAGACTGCCGCAATTATTGACTCCAGAATATCTGCCAGAATCGAGTCTTTGTCACTGCCGGAACTCTGTTCTTCACCACGACCCAGGCGGATAAATGGTCCAAACCCCAACTTCCTGGCCAGGGATGCCAGTGTGTCCTGGTCTGCCATCTGTGATCTCAGTCGGGATAATGTTCCCTCGTTTTCATCCGGGTATTGTAAAAACAGGGCTTCAGCCAGAACCATACCAAGAATCGCATCGCCAAGAAACTCCAGGCGCTGATAATCACCAGTTCCACCTCCAGCCTGTTCATGCTGGAATGATGGATGTGTCAGTGCCAGATCAAGCAGCTTGATATCAGTAAAATTATACTCAATAAGTTTCTCAAGTCCTGAATAATCCATATCCATCCTTATCCCCTATTCGCTAACTATAGTGAGAGCGATCATATTTGGCAACAGAAAGCCCCTCTCATTGAAATCGTTGACTTTATGCCTGTTATGGCTAGTATATAGCACATGACTGATGCCATAACTTTTAATTCTGTTAGCTATGCAAATTATTTTGAAAATATCAGCTTTAATATTACGGCTGGCAGTTCCACTCTAATTTTAACATCCAGAATTGATGAGAACACCTCTCTTTTTCAGTTAATTTGCGGAATTATAAAGCCTCAGCAAGGTTTTGTCTCTATTCAGGGACAAGATATTTCTGACCTTGCAACAGTGCAGTTAAATAGTCTGCGACATTCCATCGGTGTTGTTCCGGCAAATGGCGGTTTGATTTCAAACCTGAAGATGTGGGAAAATATTTGCCTGCCGCTTCTTTACAATAATGGTACAATTTCTCAGGAAACCACGGATGAAGCCTACGGTTATCTGACCAGGCTTAAATATACTGGCAATATAATGGCTCTGCCGGCACACTTGTCAACTTACGAAAAACGTATATCAGCTTTTATCAGAGGTGCCCTGAAACAGTCCCGGATCATGATTTACAGTAACTGTTTTGATGCAATGAATGAAACATCCCGTAAAAACTTTATCTCTGTTATTAATGAGTTTCACCATTCATCACCAGGCAGAACTTCACTATTTATATCCTCTTCCGCAGAGATTGCATCAGACTTGCAGATAGATACAACAATTAGCATCCACTAGAACAGGATAACGCATGATACGTGAAGAAGATCCCCGATTCAAGAGACTGGAACGAAAAATAGGCATATTCATTTCCATTGCCATTGTCGGTCTTGCCATTTCATTTTATCTATTCGGAAGCCAGAAGGATTTTTTCACAAAGAAGTATAACCTGCGTTGCACTGTTGATCGTGGTACCGGTTTTATTAAAGGTATGCCGGTAAAACTGTCCGGATTCAGAATCGGCAGAATTACATCAATTGCCCTCAATGACCAGGCCATGGTTGATATTTCAATAGAAATAGACAAAAAATACAGTAAGTGGATCCGTAACGACTCAACTGTCAAACTTGTTAAAGAGGGACTGGTGGGAGACAACATCATCGATGTCTCTGTAGGGTCGTTTGAAAAACCGGAACTAAAGGAAAATGATGTTATCACCTACGTTAAAACCAAAGGACTTGATGAAGTAGCCGATGAAATAGCCGATAAGGTCAAACCGGTTCTGATAGAGGTGAGAGATATAATCAGCTATATTAATAACCCCGATGGTGAACTAAAGAAAACCGTACGCAATCTGGAAATACTGACCCGCAATCTGGATGGTACACGACAAAATGCAGACAGGCTTTTAATCTCTGCCAACAGCAACCTGGGGAAAATTTCCGATCAGAGCACGCTGCTCCTGAATAATACCAACAAAAAAATCGATAGCATCGACCTGGCGCCCACACTGAATCGTGTCAACAGCACCCTTGACCAGATTAACAGCAAACTGCCTTCTTTGCTGGACAAAGCAGATCTGACTCTGGACAACATCAAAACAATTTCGCAGGAAACCCGCAAACTCACTGAAAAGGCGTTCCCGCAAATACCGGGAATGCTCTCCCAGACTGAAGATGTCATGATGAGTTCTGACAACCTGATCAATTCCATTCAAAATAACTGGCTTTTCAGAGATCAGTCAAAAACATCAAACAAACCATTTTTTATTCGTGGTGACAGTTATGAATAAGCTTTTGAAAACAATCAAAGCTTTAACCGTATTGATTTTGATCACAACTTTGAGCGCATGTTTCGGAACGTCTCCACCCGTAAAACCGGAGATTCAAATACGTTCGGAAAAACTGATTGAACAGGCCATTCGGGCTGAACAGAAAAACGAGATTACAAGAGCCGAACTGCTGCTAGAGGAGTCATTTAAACTTAGCGCAGCTGTGGAGGATACTCCAGCCACAGTCAGAGCCTTAATCAACATTGGCAGACTGAACAGACTCCACCAGCAGACAACAAAAGCCAGAAATGCCATAGATTCCGCCCTGACAATGCTGACCCCTGAAATGGAAATGTATCCGGAGGCGGCTCAGGAAAAGGCTTTGCTGGAATTGGCTGCCGGTAACAGTGCATCAGCCCTGTCATGGGCCCAGAAGTCAGTAGATACGGAAAAAGGAGCTCATCTGGGAAGACGGCTGAATCTGGTAGGTCGAGTCATGATTTTACAAGGCAATGATCAGGATGCGTCTAAAATACTGGATATAGCTCTCAAACAGAACATTGCTGTCAGCAATATTGAAGAGCATGCCAATTCGCTAAGAATGTTGGGAATTATTGCCAGAAATGACAGAAAATACACTGCATCGGAAAAAATTTTACTAGAGGCACTTACACTGGATAAGAACATCGCTGTCAGCAATAAAATTGCTTTAGACCTGGAAGAACTGGCAAACACAGCAAAATCTGATGGAAAGTTAAAAGAAGCGATTGGCTATCTGCAAAGGGCTTACCTGGTAAATTCAAGCTCTGGACGTCTTCATCAGGCAAAAACTATGAAGGAGAAATGTGCGGAGATTTTTGAGTTACTAAATGACAAGGTCAATGCAGATAAATCACGGGACACAGCTATATCAATCTCGAATCAGTTAAAAGGCAGCTCTCCTGAAACAACCAGGCCTTCCAAAAGCCCATAATCACTGACCTTCATAGTCTTCATGCTAAACAACTTCATTGTCTGCAGCGTTACCAGAATTCCGGCAATAATCAAATCTTCCCTGCCCTTTTCCAAACCAGGCACTTTTACCCGATCCTGCAGGGAAAGCGGCAGCAACTGTTCAAAAATATCAGTAATTTCCGTATCCGTAATCAATGAATTATTGACTCTTCGATAGTCATATTCCGTCATTTTCATATTAATTGCAGCCAGTGTGGTTGCTGTACCGGCAGTACCGATCAGCACAGATTCAGCATTAACTTCAAACCCACACTTGCAGACATCCTGCCACAAAACATCAAGTTCCTTGCTGATCTTTTGCTGCATGGCTTCGACAGTTATTTTACCTTCTGTCAAACGGACCACACCCAAAGGAAGGCTCATAGAGTAAACAATCTTGCCGCTTTTTACCAATGTATACTCTGTGCTGCCACCCCCAATATCAAAGATAATTATTTCATCGGACAGCTGATCAAGTCCGCATACAACACCTGCCATGGTTAATTCAGCTTCTTTTATACCATCAATAACCTGAAGGCTGATTCCGGTTTCCTGCTTTACCATCTTGACAAAATCAGCGCCATTGCGAGCGTCTCGTACGGCACTTGTAGCAACGGCACGTACAGTTGAAACATTGTATTCAGCGATAGTCGCAGAAAAACTCTTCAGGCATGCCAGTCCACGCTCCATAGCCTGCCGGGACAGACCGTTTTCCCGACAAAAATCCCCGCCCATGCGAACAATTTTACGCTCCAGAAAGACTTGATCAAAACTGCCCACAGTTGACAAATCTGCTACTAAAAGCCTGGCGGTATTTGTACCGAAATCTATGGCCGCAACGCGCTGACTCACTTGAGCTTCCTGTCTTGTGAAGAGATAATATTCCAACATAACTCAGCAATCTTTTCAAATGCTGTTGTCATGTCGTTATAGAGTATGGCTGCCCGAGGATTACAGTTACCGTTACTGATTCTATCGAAATGCAGACTTTTGATGTCATCAAAAACGGCCCTTGCTGATTTTTTTAGATCACGGATAGAATTATTATTAAAATCAACTCCTCCAACCAAAACCTCTTCTACGCAAATCAGACTGGCGTTGACTTCACTGGAAAGCCTTTTGAGATCAGCCATAGCTTCATCAGAGAAGAAAAGATTGGCTTCTTTTCTGGATACAATATAGTCCAGAATATCCTCACAACGATCTCCAATATGCTCCAGATCGGTTACATTCTGTAAAAGCCCTGGAATAACAAAAGCGATTTCCTGTTTGCTGTTTGAATTTGCCAGAGAAGCAAGAAAAGACGTGATTTCATGGTTCAAAGAGTCCAAAACCTGTTCATGCTGACGGATTGTATCGGCCCTGCGGGCGTCAAAATCAAAAAGTATTTCACGGGTATCAGCGAACATGTATGTTGTAACCGATGTCATACGTACAATTTCTTTACGAGCCTGTTCAATGGCAAGCGTCGGGGTGTTAAGAATACGGGAATCCAGGTATCCGGCACAAGGTTGCTGCAAGGACCCGTTTACACCATGTGAGTCGCTCACCCCGATAATTCTGGCAACCACTCCACTAAGTATAATTGAAAATGAAGCCGATAGAAGTGCAGCGATTGTATACATCCAGGCCAGAGAGGTGAACAAGTTTTGTTCTATCTTGGTATCGCCGGAATGGTCAGTCAGATCCCAGACTTGATCCATATCCAGAAAATAGTGCATGCAGACTATCAAAGAAAGTATTACAAAAAGATTTATACAGAAAAATGAAATCGCAATCCGTCTTGAAGTTGAAGTACCTCCAATGGATGCAAGGCACCCAACAAAAGAAACACCTACTACGCCACCTAAAACCATGATGCTGGCCATTTCAGCACTTACGTTATAGCTTGAAAACAGAGAAGTAATAACTGCAGCTAATGAAGTGGACGATTGAACAAAACAGGAGAGCATCCAGCCGAAAATCGTAGCCAA
>JBGSQR010000158.1:0-3603 GCA_041737975.1 Geobacterales bacterium
GAACACCGTAAGACCCACCACCAAGATAGATCTGATTAAGATACAGATACAGTATCTCATCCTTGGTAAGCTTTTCCTCCATACGCTTGGCCAGAATAGCCTCCTTAATCTTGCGGGAGAACTTCTTTTCCGGGGTCAGCAGCATGGACTTGGTAACCTGCTGAGTTATCGTCGAAGCTCCTTCTTTCTTTCTCATGGAGATAACGTTTTTCACTGCCGCCCGAACTATACCAAAATAATCAATACCTTTATGGGAATAGAAATTAGCATCTTCTGCTGCTACAAAGGCCTGAATAAGCTTACGCGGCATTTTATCGATGGGAACAACGATACGCCTTTCAAGGTAAAACTCTCCAACCAGAGTTCCATCATCGCCAAACACCTGTGAAACAATCGGCGGCTTGTAATATGTCAAATTATCGACTCGCGGTAGTCTGGCTACCAGATAAAAAACATAACCGGCCATACCAAGTGCAGCTAGTATCGAAAGTGTCACGCCAATAAGTATAAATGTACCGGCAAGACTTTTCTTTTTTTCTGGTGATGGCGCTCTTCTATCCATAGATTTCCCCTATATGAATCATTTCTCCAGCCATTGCATTCAGTACTATATCAAAACTCTTAATTAGTCTCTGCAAAATAGCTCATATCATCAGGCTAATTCAAGCAGTTTCAACTCAAGACACCTTAGCTGCAATGCCATCCATATATTCAACCAGACTAGCCATATCTTCCGGCAAATCGGCTAAAAATTCCATATAACTGCCAGTTACAGGGTGGATAAACCCAAGTACGGCTGCGTGCAGAGCCTGCCGCCCCAAAGTCGATATACGCTTACGCAGTTGGGTGTCCGGAATATTGTTAAATCGACCACCATCAGGGTAGAGAGGATCACCCACCACCGGAAAGCCCGATTCACTCATATGTACCCTGATCTGATGTGTCCGGCCGGTTTCCAGCCGCAACTCAACCAGTGTAACTCTGCCGTACCTGGCTTTAACCCTCCAGCGGGTAACAGCATGCTTGCCATGTCGAGCCTTACCTGACTGGCGCAATCTTTCAGTCGGGTGCCTGCCTATAACACCCTCTATTTTACCGGAATCCTCCTGGGGGTTCCCATAAACAAGCGCCTGATATAATCGTTTGATGGAATGAACACTAAACTGAGATGACAACCCCTGATGAGCCCGATCATTTTTGGCAGCCACCATTACTCCTGAAGTCCCCTTATCAAGTCGATGCACTATTCCGGGACGCAGTTCACCGCCAATACCGGATAAATCCTTGCAATGAGCCAACAAAGCATTAACCAGAGTACCATCGCTGTTCCCTGCCCCCGGATGCACGACCATTCCAGCCGGCTTATTGATCACGATCAGATCGCTATCTTCGTAAAGCACATCCAGCGGAATATCCTCCGGCAATGGTTCAGCTGCAACCGGTTCCGGAATTTCTACGTCTATGGTTTGTCCTGCCTTTAACTTTAAAGAAGAACGGGCCGGTTTGCCGTCAACCAGAACATTTTCAGATTCAATCAGCTTCTGGATCATTGAGCGGGTTTCACCTGACAACTCACGACTGAGAAATTGATCAAGCCTGACGGGTTCGGCATCAAAAGGAACTACTATTATCATGACTCAACTCCATAAGTACTAAAGTACGCTTTCTGCAATTAGCAAGAAAATAAAAAGCGCGCCTTAAAAGAAAAGGCACGCCAGTGTCCTGTCAAAAGAAGATGAAATTATTACCAGATCGGTGACTCAATTTTTCCTGCACGCTTAATAAGTACATCCACCACAGCAATATTATACAGCTGTTCCGGATTTAAATCCGATGACACCCTGGAGAAGAAATGCTGACGCCCCTCTTCCAACTGTTCATCAAGTGTATCAAAAATATCATCATTTTTGATTCCACTTTCAACCTTTTCTTGGTTGTAAATAGCTACGTCAGAGACAATGGCCCTCGCCAGGCGCTTAGCCTGTTCAAGATTATCAATCATGTTCATGTTTTTCACCTCAGCCGTAGAAATTTTGTATACAAATTATAACACTAAAAACCTATTTCAGCTTTATTGCAAAGTATATACTTGAATCGCCGCGTCTGACAAGAATCGTCATGCGACCACCTTTTGCCTGGCTAACAATATTCTGATAATCTGTAACATTACTGACCCGTTTGCGGTTAATCGAGACAATCACATCCCCTCGCTTGATGCCTGCATCGGCAGCAGCACTTCCACGGGCTATGTCAACAACCTGTAACCCCTCACCGTTTATGCCCTCAACAATCAGACCAAGCTGGTCTACCTGTCCCTGAGGCTTTGCAGCACCTGGCTCCCGAGGCTGTTGTGTCGCTGAATCAGAATTCAAAAGTGTAATTGACAGCTCCAGCAATTTACTATCTCTGAAAACTGTAACTTTACTTGGCTTACCAATTTCGCTCTCAGCGACAATCCGCTGTAGATGTGATGAATCCTTTATCTCAGCGCCATTAAAGGAAACAATAACATCTCCCTGGCGTATTCCGGCTTTATCTGCCGGGCTACCTTTTGCTACACCGTTCACAAGGGCACCAGAGGCCTTGCTCAGACCGAACGAACTGGCCAGCTCTTCCGTAACCGGCTGAATGGAAACGCCCATCCATCCTCTGCTGACGCTGCCCTTGCTGATCAACTGGGTAAAAATAGGTTTGGCCATATTAACCGGTATGGCAAAACCAATCCCCTGGCCAGCCGCGACAATCGCTGTGTTAATCCCTATTACCTCACCATACACATTCAGCAACGGTCCGCCGGAATTACCAGGATTAATTGATGCATCTGTCTGAATAAAGTTTTCATAGGTTTCTATACCAACATTGGAGCGACCTGTTGCAGAAACAACTCCAACCGTCATTGTCCTGTCAAGACCAAAGGGATTTCCAATTGCAATTGCCCACTGCCCAACTTCAAGTTTGTCCGAATCCCCAAGAACAGAAACAGGTAAATCCGTCGCATTGATCTTGATGACGGCAATGTCGGTCTTACGGTCGCCGCCGATTATCCTGGCATCATAAACCTTGTCATTGGAAAGCTTAACCTGAATGCTTTCTGCATCCCGAACAACATGGTCATTGGTTACAATAATACCATCTTTACTGATAATAAAACCGGAACCGAGGCTCCTGTCCCTTCTTGACTGACGACCGCCAAAAAAGTCGTCAAAGAACGGGGAGTTTTCAAAAAACGGCGGCACCGACTTCTTTTTACTGATGGTAGATATATTGACAACGCTGGGGGTAACTTTTTTTGCTACCGTGCTAAAGGCTTTCTGGGTGGAAAGGATGTCTGACGGCACCTCTTTTACAGGCGGCTCAGCCTCTCCGACTTTTCGCTTTGACTCAAAAAAAGAAGGAGAATCGCTTTTACTGCTACATGAAACAGCAAAAGCAAAAGTCAGAATACAGATGAAAGTATAAATTAGATATCGTGTATTATATTTCATATAATTTAGGCCATCTTAAATAGAGATCAGTATCTTAAAAAGCTTTGAAATATTAACTATGGTTAGGTGTTCTGTCAACCTAATTCAATTTTCACGGCGCCCCTGTTGTCCCTATAAA
>JBGSQR010000174.1:0-2618 GCA_041737975.1 Geobacterales bacterium
TGGAAGAATCTCGGAATAAGCTATCTGGAATACGGAATGGTAGTTGAGGCCTTATTCAGAACAGGAGACTGTTCACAGAAAAATGTTAAAAAATGCATTGAAGCTGTAAAAGGATCGCCCGCAACCACTGTTTTTACACAGCAAGAAACAGGCGATCAATTTGGCAAGTTTTAAGCTGCCTGTTGGAGCCTTCCCTCGTCTTGGTCGACGGGGGGAGGTGTCCCAAACTCTACAACCATACCTATTTTTGTTAAATCACGTATCCCAAGAGGTATAGTAGCAAACAAGTCCGCTTCCAGTGCATCGGGGCCACTTCCAAACAAATACAAGATAATGTCATCACTATCTTCGACCTTTAACGTCGACACGGGTATACAAAACTCATCTTTATAAACTACCACCCACTCATCAATCAGAAATAAAACCTCAAGACCAGGCTCTGTTCCTGTTTCATACGAAGGCCTATCAAAGATGCAAACAATCCCATCTTCGACTCTTACTATCTTCAAAGGCCAAATTCTGTCATTTGCCATAAAGCATCCTTTCTAAACTTGTTTAATAGCCCTTTATCCCAACTGCTTTAGGAAGGTTAAGTTTTGGTACGCTTATACCCGGCTGTTTTTTTGTCGCATCGCCTAAACCTGGCATATTTACATCTTTTGATGTTTGGGCAGGCGTTTGCGGTGCCGAAGCGATTCTAGGCATAAGCTGCTGGTCTTCAGCCACTTTTTTGCCAACCTGCGCTAATTTCTCTACTTTTTCTTGGGTTGTTTGAGGTGGCACCGGTGGAGGTGCACTAGGGGCCGTTTTAACTGGCCTGCTGTTCCCTTTTGCAGGAGGAGCTGGTTTATTTTCGGGTGGCACACCTGGTGCTTTAGCCGTAAGCCTCGTAGCGTCTTTTTCTACTTTGTCAGTTTTATCCTGCAATTCTTCAATTTTTTCCGCTGGCAACCCCTCGTTCTGCTTCTTTTCTAATTTATCTGCATTTTTGTCCAAAACAGGATTAACTTTCCCAGCCAATTCATGTGAATCAAGAAACCTTTGTTGCGCTTCTTTCACATACTGCTGTGCTCCCTCTGAATTTTGACCAATCCAAGCAGCTGCTCTTGCAGCATCAGTTTTATTGTCACCTGTTTGAAACCGGGAATCATTCTGCATAAGGTCCCGCACCATATATGTGCTCAGGTTTGTTGTAGTGCCCACACCGGCTGACTGTTCACGAGTATCAGTCAGTCCTGCTTTATTTCCTTCCGATACTCCGAATTCTTTACCAAGAGTTGCCCCCAGCTGAGAGCTTTCTTGTACTGATAATGTTTTTGCCAAAGATTTTGCGATCTCCCGACTTGTAGCTTTTTTATCACTTTCTGAATAACCGCCTGTCACAGACGACTGAACTGAGTTTGCTGTTGAGGTTTCCTTTCCTGTCTCAGCACCGACATGCACTTCTCCAGTAAGCGATGTCTTATTAGCAACTTTTGCACCAACAGGCAAAAAGCCAGGGGTTCCCATTTCTACTTTGGCCTCTGTCGAGTTCTGAAGTTTTGCACTAGCGCCTGCTTTAAGCGATGATCCAGATTTCTCTGTCTCTACTTTTGCCTGCATGCGTTTATCATCAATTGCATACCCAACTGACAGCGTATTCTGTTGTAATCACTCGAATCCCCCCACAAGTCTAATCTCACAATGCAACATTTACCAATATTCAAGACATATACCAACTTTTTAAACATTAGACCTATAAAAAAAAACAGCACGTAACCGTCTACTTTAAAAGGCATATTAATTTAATTAATAACTTTGGCAAGTTGTAATACCAATCAAGGCTTTGTTAATTGTGTCCACGTAAAAGTGTGGATTTCTACACTTTTGTAGACCACACATCTGTGGAATTCCACACTTTTTATTCTGTGTCAATTCCATATAAAGCAATTTTATTGTAAAGTGTTTTACGGTCAATATCTAGAATCCGTGCGGCTTTAGCTTTGTTTCCGTCACAAGCCAATAAAACGGAACGAATATATTCAGGTGTTTGTGCTATCTTGTCTTTAGTTTCTTTCAGGGCTATTGCTAATTCGGGTAGCTGATCAACGCAAAGAAGATTGCCGTTTAACTTGACCATTGCCTGTTCAAGAACATTCCTTAACTCACGAATATTGCCAGGCCAACTATATTGCATTAGACGATCTATAACTTTATCGCTTACAGTAACCTCACTACGAGCAAATTGAGTTGCTAAATCCTTCACAATAAACCTCACTAAATAAGGTATATCGTCTCTTCGGTCTTTAAGAGAGGGCATCTCTATTGGAAAAACATTAAGCCTATAAAAAAGATCCTCTCGAAAGGAACCTTTTCGAACCATATCAATTAAATCCTTATTTGTAGCTGCTATTATCCTAACATCTATTTTAACTGGTCCATTTCCACCCACCTTCTCAACTTCTCGTTCCTGTAAAACACGAAGTAACCTTAGCTGCATGCGTGGGGAAATATCTCCGATTTCATCAAGAAAAATGGTCCCTCCATCTGCAGCCTGGAACTTCCCTTCCTTATTGGCGATAGCCCCAGTAAATGCTCCTTTGACATGACCAAATAACTCACTTTCCAAAAGATCATCA
>JBGSQR010000194.1:0-7252 GCA_041737975.1 Geobacterales bacterium
CCTGAACATAAATTTCAAACCACCCCACCGGATTGTTTTCCATAACATGTCTCCTTGAAAAGAATTAACTTCAATTCAGCAATTGATAACATTTAAAGCTGTTTTTTCAATTTATAAAAAATCCCTGCATTTTCTATTGCAATAGCAGCGTAGCTGGAGAGAATCGAGAGGAATTCGAATTGTTCTTCAGTAAACGGTTTGCCGTTACTGCCGCCTGACATGGTTAAAACACCGGCAGTCTTTCCCTGAACCTGCAATGGCACAGAGAGAACACCTGGAGAGGTCAGCAGAACACCAAAGGGATCTTCCTCTATAAATCTGTCAGTATATTCATCTGAATCAAGCGTGTCGATGATCAAGGACTTACCGGTAGCAAAGACGAGGCCGGAAATGCCGTGACCGGGCGACAGCTTGAATTTGGAAGCTATGGTATGATCAATTCCGTTGGAAACCTTCATGGTCAGGAATGAACCGCTTTTGTCCAGTAACAGCAGATAACCACCGGTAGTCTGCAGCTGTTTGACTGCGCTTTCGGTCAGGATGCGCAGGATAGAAGCAATATCAAGCGTAGAGGTCAGCAGGACGCAGACCTGATTGATCATCTTCATCATTTTAAGTGATTCACTCAGTTTTTTGTTTTTATCAGCGATCTCGTTCATAAGTCGCAGATTTTCACGGGCCAGCTCCTGCTTTTCCAGTACCCTGTCAACCATACTGTAGAGAACTGACTCATCGTCAATAGGTTTGACTATGTAGTCATAAGCTCCAAGTCTGAGCGCCTTGATAGTTGTAAAGCTGGATGTGTTACTGCTGACTACAACCACATCTGTCTCTGGATGAATCTCTTTGAATAGTTTGAGCATGTTCAGGCCGCTCATGCCGGGCAGAATAATCTCGGTGATTACCAGATTAAAATCTTCGGACTTGAACATGGGAATAGCTTCTTCCGCAGAAGCGGCCTGAGAAACAAGATAGCCTTCTGCCTCCAGGATCTCAGTCAGTTTGCTGCGACAAGGTGTTGAATCATCAACAATCAGAATATGTGCTGCACTTCTCATTTATAGGGCTCCGTATTGGTTCAATTGAATTAAAGACCCGTAAAGCTATACCCCAGCGGATTGTCTTTGTCAAAGGTGTTAATCTGCTTCAAATGTCTGACACCAACTAGTTGCTATTACTGAGATATTTTTCCATTGTTGACTGGGAAAATCCGGACATTTTGTTTGGGCCGATAATTATCAAGGGCACACCACGACCACCCAGTTCTTTGTGTCGCATTTTGGCGGCATTATCTTTTTCGATGTTGTAGGCAACATAGGGGATACCTTTGCTGTCCATGTATCTCAAAGCCTGTTTGCAGTAGCCGCACCAATCAGTCAGATAGATTTCAACGGTTCCCTTGAAACGCTCTTTATTAGGGGTGGTGGTCTGGGCAATTGTAGTAGTGGATTTTTTTGAACTACGCTTTGTAGATTCTGGTTGAAAAGGTGGGGCTGGGTCAAAGTCGTTTTCAGTATAGACTTTGACCTTTTTAGTTTTTTTGGAAGCAGGAGGCGGAGTGTCCTTGAATGTTACTGATCCATCGTCAGCAACCCATTTGTACATTTCTGCATTGGCTGGTGAAAATGTCAGTAAAAGCAACATGATTGACAACAAAGGTTTCAAGTCTGACCTCCTGTAAATCTGAATTGTGTTAACTTAAAATATCTGCGTCCTGGCTGGCCAGAATGCTTCTGCGTAACTCTTCCTTGAGCCACGTATCATAGAAATCAACCGGGTTGTAATTATCTGTTAGTATGATCGAAGCACTGTCTGTTGGAAAAGTAAATGTTTTACCCATATTAGCATGCACACGCTGTTCTGCAAATTTGTGAACTTTGAAACCGCTTACCAGGGTCGGGTTGAACTGGTTAGCAGGTCCATTGAAGGCGATTACGGCCAGGTTACCCCAGGAGTTGTCTCCATCGGTCGAAAATACCGGATAGATCCGCACGGTGGAAAATACCTGCCGAAGTGTCTCAACAATAGAAGCGGTCATGAAAGTCTCACGCTTCAGGCTTCCGATCAGATTAACAGCCAGAACGCCCTTATCAGCCATACGCTGTTTGACAACCTGCAGCGCTTCCAGGCTCAGGACATGCCCGGGCGTAGTATCCCCGTTAAATACGTCCAGAACCACATAGTCATATTTTTTCTTTGAATTGTTCAAATGGTAACGAGCATCATCAATGAAAACTTCCCCCGAAGTCTTGAACCCGAAGTAGGCTCTGGCTGCATCAAGCACGTGCGGGTCGATCTCGATCACATCGGTGGTGATGCCCTGCTGTTCGTACCACATGGGTACAAGCCCAGCGCCAAGGCCGACCACCAGGCAGGACTTGCCACCCGGATTCAGGGCATAGGGCAGGAACTGCATGAAGTAGATGTAAGAGGATACTGGCATGCTGTTGGCCAGATCCATGCGTCCCTGGGTCAGGCCATCAATCAGCATTGACCGGACAGTCTCAGTTCTGCTTTCATAGTCAACAACCTTGATACTGCCGTAAAAACTCTCCTTCTCGTAGACCTTGGTGACGCGTGTACCATCTGGCATTAGCTTTGTTGTTACTCCACCAGTACCTGAAAACAGCAGTGGTATTAGCAGTATCATCAGAAAGAGCGGTTTTCGGCGGAACAGAATGAAATAACCAACCGCCAGGGCAATCAGCAGCAGTCCAATAACCAGAAAAATGCGGCTGACTCCAAAATAGGCGATCAGTACAAAGCCGGTGCAGACAGTTCCCAAGAAGCTGCCAAAAGTTGAGACCGCTGAGAGCATGCCGACTGTCCTGCCGATGTTTTTCATTTCTCTGGCAGCAATCTTGACAATATACGGTGAGACGCAGCCCAGCAGAAAAAGGGCAGGGCCGAACAGCAGCAGCGAACTGGCAAAGGCACCGCCGCGCAGACCAAGTGACTGGCAAACCTTGAGCACCGGGAGTTTAATAACCGGGATCATCAGAACAAACAGACCGGCCAGCAGGATGATGCCGTAAAGCCAGGCCGGGTCGTCACGACGGTCAGACAGTATACCGCCCGAAACATAACCTAATGCAAGAGCAACCAGTGTAACTGTAATCAGCGAAGTCCATACAAACAGGCTGACACCGTAGAAGGGACCGATTACCCGCGAACCGAGTACTTCTATAACCATGACCAGAGCGCCGCAGAGCATTGAAGTAAGAATAATGTATAACAAAAAACCGCGACTGCTTTTGGGCTGGGTAGCCGGTCCATCTGTCATGTATAGAACCTTTCATCCTTGCGATGTTGATAGCTGTTTTCTTGTTGAGCGGTGATTATATACATTGGAAGATGGATTCTGAAAAGAAATTTGATGGGCTTATTGCACAGTGGCAGGTTAATTGTTGAAATTACAGGTTTCAAAGTCGCTGCAGGTAGCTAAAGGGACGTTCTAAAAACAATGAACTTAAATCGTCTGTTTGTTTTCAGGTACGTCCCCAGGTTTATCTTGACTCATTCTCCCAGGCAGTATTTGACAATAGCCTCCACATGAATGGCAGTGGTATTCAGGAAGGGGATGCCATGTGCTTCGGAAGGGAGGATTAGCGGCAATTCGGTGCAGCCGAGGATAATGGAGTCGATGCCATCCTCCACGATCATCCGTTTGATGATGACAAGGAACGCCTCTCTGGTCTCATCCTTGATGATTCCCAGCTCAATCTCTGAGAAGAGCTTGTTGTGGATAAACTGTTGCTCCTCCGCAGAGGGAACAACCACAGTCATCCCGCGAGATTGAAAGGGCTTCTGGAAAAAGTCCGCTTGCATTGTGAAGCGAGTCCCCAGCAGGCCGGGCCGCTTCACCCCTAGGCTGGCTGTTTTTTCGCAGGTCGCCTCGACAATACTGAGCAGCGGCAGAGGGGAGCGTCTGGCCAACTCGTCAAAGACCACGTGCGGGGTGTTGGAAGCGATGGCAGCAAAATCGGCACCGGACCGCTGGAGTGCCTCAACCTTAGCCAGTAGCCAATCCACCAGCCTGTCCAGATCCTGTGCCTCCAGGATCTGGAGCAACTCGGTCAGGTTTGCGCTGTAGACGATAATTTCGGGATAGTTAATCTCGCCGGGTCGATTGCGGAAGGTGTCGATGATTCCACGGTAGTAGTCCAGGGTAGATTCAGGCCCGATGCCGCCAATGATACCGATCTTTTTCATGGGTTGCCTCTCTATATTGGTACTCAACTTATCTGATTAATAATTCAGTTTTTGGAAAGCTTCACAGCACCTTCCAGCCGCACACGGAAGCTGCCAGAACCCCAGGAAGGCTTGGCAACTATTTTAAGGAACAGTTTACGCTCTTTTTTCTGGTTGATTTCCTTAACGGTTCTTTTGGTGACCGAATTCCCAAGGACATCGAAGAATCCGGTCAGTTTATTCCATTTGGTGTCATATATGTAAAAGTCGTAATCAATCATGGTGCCGCTTTTGGTCTGCATATCAACAGTCATTGTAACTTTGCCCGGACCGGCGTTGAATACATAATATTGTTCAACCTTTCCGGTTCCACTGACATCGCCGCTAATTACAGAGGACGTTAGCGGATACGGGTTGCCCGGATTGTTGTTGGGTGCAGTATTGTTTGTCACATCACCAAGCGTACCTTCACCCATACTTGTGCCGGAAGGGTAGGGAAGTTTTCCGCTACATGCGGAAAGCGCAAACATTGACAGTGTTACAAGCATACCTACAATCAGTTTTGTTTTATTCATTTCAAGCTCCTCTTCCTGTTTGGCATTTTTAGACAGCGATTGAATTTAACGGTAGACGCGTTTTAATCGCACTAGTTAGAGTTGAATAATGGATATATGTACATGATACACGACACTGCTAAAACCACCCAAATTATTACAATAACAGCGCCTGCAATACGGCTTACAGGCTTACCATTCACTATGATTTCATGTGCTCGCGCTCGGCATTCGACTAAAACTGTTTGCGGAATTAGCCTAATGGCAAAAGCAATTCCCATGGGGATTAACACAAGGTCGTCCAAATATCCCACGATCGGAATGAAATCCGGGATTAGGTCGATGGGACTGAGTGCATAGGCTACAATAGCAGCAACGAGAAGTTTCGCATACCAAGGTGTGTCAGGGTGGCGCGCGGAAAGATACAGAGCAAAAACTTCTGCATTGAGCCGATTCGCACGTTGTTTTAGTTCATCAAGCAATGGCATGGTGATTCCGTGGTGCTTAACGGTTCGCGCAGTTGATCCGGTCGGGCAGTCTCTTCGCCGACCGGTGTCGAATACTTAATGGTTGGGACTTCTCATCTTTTACCGTTAGTTTATCTGATTTTGTCAAATGCGTAAGTCTGACTCTCGGAAATTTTCGACCTCGGAGATTTCAAGTGCGTTCTTCATGCTTAGGCGAAATGGTGTTCGTTTTCGATTTTATCAATGATTTTCTTAACGAAATGCGTGTCGATAGTCGGAGACCCAAAAGTTGGAGAGGCCTTAACGGTATTTTGCTGTATTTCGTGCAGATGATCTGGCCCATACGAGATAGATTTCAAATGATGTGCTGCCGTATCGATTCTGCATTTTTCTATTCCATTGAGCATGAAAATGTATGCATAGTCGTTCATATTCTTGTATCTAAAGATTATTGTTAACCCAGATTTTCTTGCCCCAACTATTTCAAAACCTCCGTCTTTATTCTTGTCGGTTATGTCATTAAGATGACAATCTTTTGTTAAAGCCTCAATTGCCGCTTGCCGTAGTTCGTTGGTAGATATTATGTCCGTGACCGGCGACCTACTTAGGGCAAACATGTCTTTAATTAAGTCGTTGAATATAGTGGCGCTGTTTTCCTGATTCCCGCAATTGTCACAAACACTAAAAGCCATCCCGATTGTCCAATTCTTCAAAAGAATTGTCTGTAAGATTGTTCCAGTCGCATCGGATGGACAAAAACTACATTTATCACAGATATTAGTAAATATTAAATCAGTGCCAAGTTGAGCTATTTGGTCAACGATCATTTTCTCAGTCGATTTGATTGCGCGTTCAATTTCGGGCTTCATATGGTGAGCCTAACTCCCAAGCAAAGTGATTACCTCGCTTTATCTACCAATCTTTGCGGTGAATATTTCTCCAATTTTGTCGCCGCAGACACCATAGGAAATTGGAATTGTTTCGATTGAGTTTTTAATGCAACTAACACGTTTGAGTTCTTTTCCAACAATACCGACTATTAACACATGGTTTGATTCAGAACTCTTAAGACGAACTACCGCTAGTTTAGTAGGGCCAGTCTCAACATACGTTGCCTCAGAAGTTATATCAAGTTGAGTATTTTGCTGACCCTGTGATGCAAAATACTCATTTGCTTTTTGTTTTACTCGCTTGATGGTGTAAGCCTCTAGGTTTTTCAGGAAGTTTATATCGAAATTTTGTTGTGTAACGCCTTCGGCGTCTTGGCTGGAAACTACAACCCGAATTTCTTGATTACCAGTTTGTTGTGAAGCGATTGAGGATTCTTTTTCGTTTACCTTCTCCGCTGTAGTTCTGCCAAGGTAGCCAGCAATTTGATTAACCACTGGGATTGCCAAGATAATTAAAAGAAGGTACTTCCAGTTTAGTTGCTTCATTTGTAGTTCTCCTCAACATCTTATTGAGCAGTTCACGCGCGCACGCATGAACTGCTGATCTTCCCAAATAGAACATTTATCCATTTGTCACTATCAATCTGCACCGTTGATAATGTTTGGCTAGTAGTATGGCGGTACTATTTGTTGGTCATCACACTTCATTCTTCACATCAGAGCCTTTATAGTTCACTTTTCCTATTAACCTACTCAAATCCACCCCAGCAACAATCTGGTCAACTGCCCCATCAACCCATCTCCGGCTGTCCACCGCCGGTTACCAGAACGTCCGGCGTAATCTTGATCTTGCCTTTTTTGTTAATGGCCTGGTGAATTTGGTGGACATGATACGTATCAATTATAAGCTTAATCACGTTATCACTTAGTTCTTCTGATTTTTGGGAACGTTAGCAAAACCATATTCTTAGGACGATGTAACTCAGCTAAGACCAGAAAATATTTTTCACGCAACGGCGCAACGACGCAACGAAAATCTTAAAAAACTTCCAAGCCATTAACTACTCGCTTAAAACCGTCTTTCAGCAAATTCTCACCGAAATTTATCAGCAAACCCAAACGACAGCCGGTTAATCGAAGATAGGTAAGC
>JBGSQR010000213.1:0-6132 GCA_041737975.1 Geobacterales bacterium
CTACTTCGTTACCGAATTCATCACAGACAATGACTCGATCCGCATCACCGTCCAGTGCAATACCGATGTCGGCGCGGTGTTTTTTTACCTCTTCACTGATTACATTAGGGTAAAGCGAGCCGCAACCGGCATTTATATTCATACCGTTCGGGCTGACCCCCAGTGTGATAACTTCTGCCCCCAGTTCGCTGAATACCGCCGGGGCAACTTTGTAGGCCGCACCATTGGCGCAGTCCAGAACTATTTTGAGGCCTGAGAGATCCATATCCTGAGGAAAAGTGTTTTTCAGGAAAACAATATAGCGACCGGCCGCATCATCAATGCGGTAGGCCTTGCCGACCTCATTGGCCGTCGGGCGCAGGGAGTCAATCTGATTGGTCTCGATCAGTTTTTCAATTTTTAGTTCAATATTATCAGGAAGTTTAAAACCGTCGGCAGAGAAAAACTTGATACCGTTGTCTTGAAAGGCATTATGGGATGCGGAAATAACTACTCCGGCATCGGCGCGCATGGATGAGGTGATGTTGGCAATACCGGGTGTGGGCAGCGGGCCGACCAGCAGTACATCAACACCCATGGAGCAGATACCTGCAACTAGTGCATTTTCCAGCATATAGCCGGAAATGCGTGTGTCTTTTCCGATTACGATGCGATGACGGTGTTTGCCGGAACTTCTGAAAATATAGGCCGCAGCTCGTCCCAGCTGCATTGCCATTTCTGTGGTCATGGGGTAGACGTTAGCGACGCCACGGACGCCATCAGTTCCAAAAAGTTTTTTCACTTATGCCGTTCTCCTTGAGTGGGATTAATTTGTGTATCAAACAGTTCGATTTCCATTGTTGCCGGAGAAACTCTTGTAACCCGTACAGATTGGGGCAGTTTAAGATATTTTTCCAAATTGTTGAACTGCGTTTTTCCCGCAGTGGTGTTTTTAAGATCCAGTACCAGAGAACTGTTGCTTTCCTGTGCCGATTTGACCAGCAGTGCCGGGCCGGTGATAGTGAAGTGCACTTGACCCTGATTTTGGTTTCTTGGTGAATAGCCCGATGGAATGTTTTGCAATTCAACCGGTAGCACCAGGTCATGCATACTTTCTCGTGAAATAACCGTAAAGCCCCATACTGAAATGGCCAGGGCAATGCTAAGCAGCTTGATCGTGAGGTTATGCCTGAACAGTGAAGTAAAGTTATGGGGAGAGATTTTTATCATTTAGGCTTCTCCCGTAGTGATGGCTTTGCCGGAATGTTTTATGTCCAGGGCTTTTCTGAGCATGCGTCTGGTTTCTATTTTATCAACGTCATAAATAATCTTGCTGTCGCTGACTATAGAAATTTTTCCGGTTTCTTCTGATACAACTATAACCAAGGAATCTACCAGCTCGGAAAGTCCAAGTGCGGCGCGATGTCGAGTGCCAAAGCTTTTCGAGATGTCAGGATTCTTGGAGAGAGGCAGCAGGCAGCCGGCCTGGGTGATTTTCCCGCCTGAAATAATTACCGCTCCATCATGAATTGGAGAGTAGGGGAGAAAAATCGAATTTAACAGTTCGCTGGTCAGTTTTGCGTCAATCTGTGTCCCAACAACCAAAAGGTGATCAATTGACATCCTTCTGACAATGACTATCAGAGCACCGATATTCTTTTCTGCCATATCGTTAACGGCTTTGATCAGTTCTTCGATAGTCTCGTTGTATTCATCGTTTTCCAGCTGTTCGGTCTGTCTGCGACCGAAAGAAAGGAAGGCGCGTCTGATATCATTCTGAAAGATGACTGCCAGGATTATGGCGGAAGAAGAAATTATTGTTTTTAAGAAAAGTGCAGTGGTTGTCAGGCCGGCAAACATGGACAGATAGGTAGCCATACAGATCGTTAATAGCAGAACCAGCAGGCGGACAGCTGTATCATTTTTCAGAAATTGGGCAAAAAAGTATATCAGGACAGCCAGAGAGCAGATGTCGAAGAGGTCAAACAATGTAAAGCTGTTAAGCACATCCGGCATTGAGTTCCTCTCGGGGTCGCATCTGTCGGAGATCGGTTTATAGATTCATTCTCGCAGAACGCAACTGCGAGAGCGATTGCAGATTTTATCCTTTTGGAAATGGAGTTGCAATCGCATGGGCCATGTCGGCAACATCGCGCATGGCCTGCACATCATGTACTCTGATGATGGAGGCTCCGCGTGCTACCGCTGATGCTACTGTAGAAGCCGTTCCGTAGAGACGATCGCTGGTTTCTCTGCCAAGTATAGAACCGATAAAAGACTTTCTAGATGAACCGATCATCAATGGTTGTCCCAGGCTGGTGAATTCACGAAGGCGTCGGAGTATTTCCAGGTTCCCGGCGGCTGTCTTGGCAAAACCTATACCAGGGTCGATGGCAATACATTCTTTACTGATACCTTGAAGAGTTGCATTATCCCGAAGGTTACGCAAGCTGTTACAAATTTCGCCGATTAAATCTTCATAGCAGGTATCCTGCTGCATGTTATCGGGTGTGCCACGAGAATGCATCAGAACTACACCAACTTTGCTTTCTGCTACGAGTGGAGCAAGTAAAGGATCAAAAGTCAGTCCACTGACGTCGTTTATTATTTCTGCTCCGGCGGCGATAACTGCATTGGCAACCCGGCTTTTTCTTGTGTCTACAGAGATCGGGCATGTGACTTTGCCGGACAGTTCACTTACAATGGGCAAAACACGTCGTATTTCTTCTCCCACATCTACAGCTGCAGCACCAGGGCGGGTGCTTTCACCGCCCACATCTATGATGTCGGCACCTTCGTCGATCATCTGCATTGCGCGATCCAGGGCCAGTTTAGGGTCAAGATAGCATGAACCGTCAGAAAATGAGTCCGGGGTTATGTTTAGAATACCCATGATCAGCGGGCGATCTAGCTGAATATCACGCTGTGAAGTGCGCCAGTGCAGCGATTTTACAGTAAAATTGTTAAGCAAATCAGTCAGTTCACCAGCAAGGGCAGGCAGTCCGAAAGGCTGGGGTGCCAGTTTTTTGCATAACTTATGAAGCTGTTGTTCCGTACCGATCAGGATGACATCTGTATAGTCAATGCTGCAGGCGACGGTACCTCGTGCAACTGCCGCATCGCCTCCCAGCGCCAACATTTCCTGCTTCAGGATGTTGGCTTGCCTGCATTGAAGTTTTAACAGGTGTATGCAGTGGGTCTGCATCTTGGGTGCCATTCTGATGGTTCCACCAGGGTCAGCGCCAATTCTGTTTAGCTCATGTTCGGCATCAGCCAGTGAGTTTATACTCAGTACCCTAGCCCGGAATGGAGCCATTGTTAAGCCTGGATGTCGGCGTGAGCTTCAGTTGCCGGAGTCACAATCAATTCTTCCGGTTTAGTAACGTAAATAGGAGCACCTGCGGCAATGATTTCGTTAACTTCAGCTCCGGTCAGATTTTCCTTTTCAATCAGACAGACTGAGATATTGTGCAGATTCTGAATGTTGTCTTGCAATATCGACACTGCGAGACGATAGCTCTCATCTACAATTCTTCTGATCTCGGTATCGATTTCCACGGCCGTTGCTTCGCTGTAGTTCTTAGAGGTAGACATCTCACGACCCAGAAAGATCTGTTCGTCTTTCTTGCCGAAAGAGAGCGGGCCCATCTTGTCACTCATACCCCATTCGCAGACCATTTTACGGGCCATTTCTGTAGCGCGCTCAATATCGTTGCCGGCACCGGTAGTGAATGTGTTGAAGATGATTTCTTCAGCGGCACGACCACCCATCAGTACGGCGATACGTCCCAGCAAAGATTCACGTGAATAGCTGTGTTTGTCTTCGATCGGGAGCTGCATGGTCATGCCCAGGGCACGACCGCGCGGGATGATAGAAACCTTGTGAACAGGGTCCGTACCTGGAGTTTTGATAGCAACCAGTGTATGGCCGGCTTCATGATAGGCGGTACTTTTCTTCTCTTCATCGGAGATGACCATGCTGCGTCGCTCTACACCCATCAGTACCTTGTCTTTAGCGTTGTCAAAGTCGATGGCTTCGACCAGCGCCTTGTCTGAACGGGCGGCCAGCAAGGCTGCTTCGTTGACTACGTTGGCCAGGTCGGCACCTGAAAAGCCAGGTGTGCCTTTTGCCAGAACTTCCATATTGACGTCAGCAGAAAGTGGCAGCTTTTTGGCGTGGACTTTAAGAATCATTTCGCGTCCCTTGACATCCGGACGAGGAACAACAACCTGACGGTCAAAGCGGCCAGGGCGGAGTAGGGCAGGATCAAGTACATCCGGACGGTTGGTGGCTGCGATCAGAATAACGCCTTCATTGGATTCAAAGCCGTCCATTTCAACAAGCAGCTGATTCAGAGTCTGCTCGCGCTCATCGTGTCCGCCACCCAGGCCGGCGCCGCGATGGCGACCCACAGCATCAATCTCGTCAATAAAGATGATGCACGGCGCGCTTTTCTTGCCCTGCAGGAAGAGGTCGCGAACGCGACTGGCGCCTACACCGACAAACATTTCAACAAAGTCCGAACCGGAGATTGAAAAAAAAAATGGAACGCCAGCTTCACCGGCAATAGCACGGGCCAAAAGAGTTTTACCTGTGCCCGGAGGTCCCATCAGCAGTACACCTTTAGGGATCTTGCCACCCAGTCTGGTGAATTTTTTCGGTTCTTTCAGGAAGGCAATAATCTCATGCAGCTCTTCTTTAGCCTCTTCAATTCCGGCCACATCTTCAAAAGTGATTTTTACCTGATTTTCTGTCAGCAACTTTGCACGGCTCTTGCCGAATGACATGGCTTTGCCGCCACCGCCCTGCATCTGACGCATGAAGAAAATCCAGACACCAACCAGCAGTATGAATGGGAACCAGGAGATGAAGATTGAAAACCAGGAGAACTTCTCCTCATCAGGTTTTGCAATAATAGTTACTTTTTTCTCCAGCAACTTCTTGGTCAGGTCTGCATCGGAAACAGGCTTGTAGGTGTGGAACTCCTTGCCGTCTTTGCCTTCCAGCTTGCCGTAGATGTCATTGCCCTGGATTGTTACAGAGGTTATCTTGCCCGCATCGATCTGGGTTATGAAGTCGCTGAAGTTTAGCTTTTCAGCGACAGTACGCGGTTTGTTGAACATGTTGAATAGCAGTATCATCATTAAGCTGATGACAAGCCAGAGAGATATATTCTTATAAAACTGATTCACGGTTACCCCCGTTGTGGAATATGCGATTCGGCATGCTTAAAATTTTATAAATACCATATCTTTTAATGCATATACAAGCTAATTGACGTCTTTGTACTGTTCAAATCCGGCATTTATCAGTTGTTCTTAAGCTCTCATCAGTCGATGGTGCTGTGAGTGTTGTGGGCCACCGGGAGTGACCAGTTGTATCGGACTGCCATGAGCCTCAAAATTGTAACGGCTGTGGCTGATGTGAGCAGTGTGATCGTTCGCGGGACTTGCAGATAATGCTGAGTAGTAAATAGTATTCCTCCGATCAGGCAGGCTGAGGCATAGACCTCTTTTTGCAGGATCATGGGAACGCGGTTTGACAGAACATCGCGTATTACACCACCTGCTGTTGCTGTCATGACCCCGGCAATAACCGCCCCGAGAAATCCGATATGGAAGTCCAGTGCTTTGCCGGTGCCGATGACAACAAAAGTGCCCAGGCCCAGTGCATCGAAGAAGGTTAGCGGGTGTTCAAGGAAGTCCAGCTTGCTGTGGTAGATGAATACAAGAAGTGAAACAGCTATTGATATATACAGATAGGTTTCATCCTGAAAAATAAATGGTGGCGTGTCGCCCAACAGCAGGTCTCTCAGGGTTCCGCCGCCGGTGGCCGTTACCACGCCCAGCACCATCACACCCAGTAGGTCCATTTCCCGTCTGACGCCTGCCAGTGCTCCGGAAGCAGCGAAAGCTGCTGTTCCGATCAGGTCAAGAGTGTACAACAGATCCATAAACATCTCCGAGCAAAGTCTGATATGAAAAATTTAACATATTAAATGATAAGGGGCCGTCTTAGCAACCACTTTCCTGTGCTGGTTTTTAACACTTATTGTCGAAATGGTTGACAAACTTTTTATCAACGGGCAAAAATACCGCCATTCCTAATCATGAAAGGTATAAGCATGAATATCGATAATCTTGTTTGCATTG
>JBGSQR010000115.1:0-9751 GCA_041737975.1 Geobacterales bacterium
TTTTTTATCATTGTTCATCAATTAAATTCATTGACTAAAACAGCGCGCAAAAAATCATCAATTTAAATTTATTAAATGTGACCGTATATAAAATAATCATCATTGTTCATCAATTTAAATAGCCGTCAATTAAAAAATTTATCAATGTTCATCAATTAAAGTTACCATCAATTATTTTTTATCATTGTTCATCAATTAAATTCATTGAGTAGACGTAATCCTGTAGCAATAGAAATTATCTATATTTGTACGCCAAATACGAACTATAAGCATAGAAAATAAATTGAATCAGGAAAAAACAAAGGAGATTGAACGGACTAAGCGGACTTAAATCATACATAGATTGAGAAAGTGGAGTACCTATCATTTTCGGGCTTTACTGACTGAGTTGTTTTTGAAAAATCAGTATTTTGCCGACGTTGAAGAGTTTGTTGTATCTGTTGGGCAAGTTGTGCTTTTTGCGCTTGCTGGGATCTGGCATTACCAATTGAAGCAGCAATGTCACTTTGACTTCGCTGATTAGTACTATCTTTAGATCGGCTGATTGTTTGTTGAATAAATGATTCCAGGCCATTTATATTCATAAATTGTTTTCCTTTTTAAAATCCACTGTTCATTAGAAAGCAGTTTACATGCCAACAGTCATTTATCGTAATTTCAAGCAGTTCACTGCTTGAAATTACTCATTCAGTCAAAATGCATATCGAATGAATAAAACTTTGACTTTGTTTGACGGTAATTTGACATTACAGCTTTGACTAGCGTTTCAAAAAACGACCAAAAGATAGTCTTTCAAATTTAGCCTAGAAACGAATTTTGCGAACCAACTAATACCAATACCTGGTTCCGGGTAAGTATAACCTTATACGGCCTTATATTTACCACACATTACAAAATGTCCCATAAGCTATATTGCAAGTAGTATTTTTGATTAATTCCTGTTAAATTTTAATTTTTGAAGAAAAGAGGGATAAATGAAAAAACCAAAGAAAATAGAAGATAATGGGAACCCATACATCTCAGTGATAATTGTAATATTAATAATGGTATTTTTTGGGTATTTATTAAAAAATACAGACATAACACATCTTGTATTTAAAGAAATTCAATCAATGCATATCTTTACAGTATCAAAACCTTAAAAAAGATTGTAATTAGGACACGATCAAATTGGTAAAAAGTATAAATCAATAAGCCGCGAAAGATAGACACACTAATGCAGAGTAATCAATCACGGCCATAAAACGGCCTATAGTTATTGTTATTGATAAGAATCAGCAGAATGAGTTTGCAAATAGTTATCCCAATGCGGCCCGGATAATTCCGAGACTCGACAACGAGAACGGACAACATTACCCCCGACCCCGCAGGGCGGAGCCGGGGGATTACCACACAACTCAGGTGACGAAGATTGACCCCACTGACCAGCATCAAATACATGAAGTGAATCATAAAGAGAAGCAGCCCAATAAGGTAATGGATATAAATGACGTGATGACACACAAGAAGCACCTGCACCAAGACCAGCATACCTTTGTATCACCAAGAACAAAGGAAACGGAGCCAAAGGAAAAGGAGTAAAAGGAATCTTGACCTTCTGCAAATTTCTAAAACGTGATTCATATTCACACAACGGCCTAATCTGCGAATCAATCATTTCTATAGTATGAGCAATTAGAAGAACATTCCAACCAAGTTTCCTAGTCTGAGTAAAAAAAGTTATCCAATCCATATTTTTTTCCCATTTCCGGGAATTGAACACTAACTGACATTCATCAAGAATAAGAAGCCCTTGACCCTCCTGATATTTGCCAGACTCAACTTGATTACCGACAGCTTGTGTCCTGGGGGATATTTCACGAATTGCGGCAAGTGAATCAACACGGTTAAAACGTTGATACATGGAGATAGCACGATCATAACGAAATTGATCGTCAAAGTAAGTCCATGGATTACGTTTTGAAACAACATCAGCCCAACCATCTTGTAACGAAAAATTAGCCGCTACAACGCCACCATCTTGAATATGAGCTATAGCCCTTGCAGTAGCAACCGCAGACTTGCCTGACCCCAATGCACCCTGAAGAACTTCTATCATTGATTAGCCCACCTTACATATGAAGGAGATTGAAGAGAATAATAACTTGCAACTTTCTTTTCAGAAGGTAACAAACTGCAACCAGTCATAAAAACCAAGGAAATAATAAAATATCTCATAGACACCTCATGTCAAAAGTTTTACCCAACGAGCAACAGGAGCAATCACAAAATAAGCGATCATTGCACCGACTAAAAAAGTAACTATTGTTACAAGATAAGAAATAGGAAAAAACCAATTCAGAGCATTAAGAAATGCATTGAAGGCAGGTCCGTCAGGAGTAGACCCAAAAGAAGGGACAGCAGACCCCGCAGGGAACATTGCAACAATTGACAAGGCAAAAGTAACCAACAAATCCAATATACTCTGGAGAAGATCAATAAAAAGATTATACAGCCAAGTTAAAGCGGCATTTGTCCAACCTAGAATCATGTCGAACAGTGAAGACATAAGGGTTGAAAAATCTGTCATGATACACCCCTCCAAAAGTTAATAACTCCGAAACAAACACCGACAGTTAAAAGCAGACCGACAATAAAACGCATTACAGAAGCAACACCATTCCAAGGAGCTAAATCAATATGAATATTGAAACCGAGAGGGAGCGGAAAATCAAAGACAGGAGCAGAAGAAGCAGAAACCAACTGGATATAATAACCAGAAATTGTTGGAATAATATTAAATGGATAGGTATTAGACAAAGCACCATTTAATTGCTTAAATCCATCAAAGCTAACTTTTTTAAGAGTCTGTTTCTCAAAACTACCTGCGGAACCAATACCACCTAGGGCCGTTCCTGTACCTCCGGGACCATCACCAGTACCGGGAACTGTTCCGGGCGTTCCGGGCGTTCCGGGATTACCAGTACCGGGAGAACCGGGACCAGAAGGCGAACCAGTTCCGGGAGAAGTTCCGGGCGTTCCGGGCGTTCCGGGCGTTCCGGGTGCTTGAATTGGTGTAGGTGCTGTGTTAATTGCATCGACAGCGGCATCAACCTGAGATTGAGAAGGAATTGAAGAAGGTGGTGAATAAGGTAAACCAGTAGTTGCATCTGAAAAATTTGGAACGTAACTAGGATCAGCGGCCATTTTATCTAATTCATCCTGTAACGCTTGTGATTTAGGGATTGTAGAACCGGCAGAACCCGTCAAATTATCTCTAAATTCAGAAGGAGTTGCAGGGCGATTAACAGGAGCAGGGGGAGCAACAACGGCAACAGAATAAACAGTTACAGTATTAAAGGATTTTGGCCATGTAGTTGAATTAGGGTCAGTAGGATTTGAATATATCTGAAAAGTGCTAATAGGTGGTGGTGCAGAAGTTTGACCATTAAAATATATTTCACCCCACACATTAGTCTGCAATGAATTATAAACATCTTTGCCAGTGATTATATAATTTGTATTAGTTTTTGAAACTTTATCATCCTTAACATAAACTGCTTTAGGATTAATACTTGGGTAAAGACCATTTGAAATTTTATCTAATGCAGCCTTAACAAGAGGATATTTTGAGGGGTCTTTATTTGCCATATCCTTTGCCTTATCCATAGTCATAGTGTCTTTTACATCTTTGGTTTTAACAGAAGGAACAGCATCTTTAATGTCAACCCATTGAACTTGTGAAGGTGTGATAACATTTCCGTTTGCGTCAACAACAGATCCAGAAGAATGTTTCCACCAAAGAACACCGGCCATAGTTAAATTGATAACACCGGAACCAACCCAATAAGCCCACGGAATGAGAGCATAGGAGGAAGTACTCAAAGAAAATACAAGAATGAGAGAAACTAAGATTTTTTTCATGTATCACCTCAAAGAAAAGGCCCGGAAGTGGGAAACCGGGCCATCCCTAAAAAAAATGAATTACTTAACGAAACGCTTGACGAATTTCCAACCAACTCCAATAGCAAGAAGAGTTCCTGCGATAGGAACAACAGCAGTCAAAGCGGGAGTGATTTCAGCAGTAACAGAAGTACTGATTGCAGAGTAATCAACTACGCCAGCAGCAAAAGCAGAAACAGAAGACATACAAACAGCAAGGGCAGAGAGAAGCATAAGACGAAATTTCAACATTGGTAATACCTCCATTTTGGTTTTATGGTCATTTCTTCTAAGGAAATGCCGAGTTTTTCCACTTTTTCAAATCAAGACAGCATTGCCTTGAAACGTAAATAAACACGATTTAAACCGTAACAAACTAGCCAAGTACCCATACCAACAGAGAATGATGCAAAAATATCTGTTATCATTTTAACCCTTCCAAGTAGTAGCAAAGATCAAAGCCATAAACATCCCGATCAAAGCGGAAGTGATAGCATCAACATGAATAATCAATTCTGTTAGTTGTTCAGGTGTCATTACTTAACAGGAGCAAACTGGCTAGATTCATCGAATACAACTCGAAGAGACTGAAAACTACCCTGATCGACAGAGAGCTTCAAATTAACAAATGTATCAATATCAGGTAGGCGAGGGGAGCCAATCACTTGAACCTTGACACGGCCCAAGTCAGGAATGAATAACTTCATTTCAGTAAGATTGTAAGGTTTACCGGATTTAGCTGTACCAGATTTTGTTTCTACACCAAGAAATTTTACAGGTTGAACAAATTGTAACATTAGTTTTACCTCCATTTAATTTTTTGCGGCCCGACCGATCTCAGACGGAAGATTTAAGCCCAAAAGCACCGCTTATTTGTGGAAAAGGATATAACATAAGATATTTATTCTATTTTATGTCTATTGCTATAAAAGCCTGTTTTCTTTAAGTATTTATTTTTTGTTAAGCAATTTTTAACAATATCATAGGATGAAAAAGCGTACTGATTTTTAATCTTCGATACAGTCAAAGAAAATGCAACCCTCGAATTTTGTTCACGAATAAACAATTCTGAATACATTTTACAAACATCATTTTCGAAATGTTTCATATCTTCATTCTGTTTTTCTTTTTTCTTTTCGTTATTTGCATGTATTACATCAATGTTAATTTTAGACTTCCATTTTAAAGAACGGAAAAGCCCCGACAAACCATTTAACATCAGTACAAAACCATTTAATTCTGACTCCTCAATATTGAAGGTTACAGAACAAAAACCATTATTTATGTATTCAACTTTACAAGGAAGATTTTCAATATTTTGTAATTCCATAGTCACCTCAAAAGGGAAGTTCAATTAAAAGACGAGAAGATCGGATTATATAATCATGTTTTCTGGTAAGTTTATCGTTGCCGGTTTCAATGAGTTCATGAACAAATCCATGAAATTCAGCAACACCAAGATATTTTTTAATCATGGCAAAGCTAGTGGAATACTGTTTTTTAATATGCTGGATAGTTTCATCAACCAGACGGAGAGCTTGAGAAGTTGTTAAACGGAGTTTTTCAGAAGTGGAGAGCCACGTTGACCACCAATCCTGCAAAGTGCAACGGGATTTATTAGAATCATCAAGATTTATTACAGAGAAATATTGATTTAAAGCAGATACAGCGATCAAACCAACATTATCAGTTTTAATAATATGCTTTATTGCCTCCTTTGCACGTTCAGCCATGCACTGTAATTCACATCTAACCCAATGAGATTTAATAGATAATTGAGCGGCTTTATCATAAAAACGGATTTTTAATCGTGACGTAGGTTGACCAATGTAAATTGTTTTACCTAACTCATCGGTTGAATCAGTGAGGTTTAAACCCTCATTTAACATACCTTTTTTGAAACGTGTCCTTATCTGTTTACTTCTTATAGCATTTTCCAATTTATCAAGCTGTAGACTACCGTCAACATTATCAATTGCTAAATCAATACGAGTAAAACTTACTTTATTTTCATCTAATTTATGAAGGAGTTGAAACCAACAGTTAGAATGATTTTTAAAAGCCTCATATTGCCTACAGCCTTGACCTGTCATGGAGATATGACAACCCATTCCGTCATTACCATCATAATAAACAACAATATTGCCAGATCGAAGGCTTGACTTATAACCCATGCCGCCAATACCAGAAGCGGAGAAATCAAGACAGTCAAGGCCGGACAGTTTAATTGCCTCATGAGGACAAACGACCTTTAAAGACCAAGCCAACCAATCAATTAAAACCCTATTTTCTTCAGGGGCTGTAATTAGCGCCCCCATGTTATTGGATGGGGGCATTTTAAAGACCCCCACAAATACGAGCCAGGTCAACAAGCCAATGAGCAAAAAGGGCAGGAGTTTTTTCACGTTCACGAACATTCATGTTTTGAACAGGCATGACAGGCAATGAAACAACAGGAGGAATAACAACGGAAGAAAGAGAACAACCAGAGACATAAAGCCAGGCCGGCTTTAAAGCACGATGGCCAAAGGCCAATTGTTCAAGATAAACTGTAAATCCGAAAGAATCAGAAAAGCCAGGTCGGGGAAGATTTGCAGCCTTCCAAAATTGAGAAGCAAAAGGATGTTCTAAAACACCGCCATTTTTGCGAACAGTTTCAAGAGCAAAAAACGCAAGATCCTTTTCACCATAAACAGGTTTAGCCAGGTGAGCAAGACGAGACCACGCCCGACAAGGTGGGTGAGCTACAACAGGAACAGAACCAGAAAAAGAAAGAGCATTACGAGCCAGGTCATAAACGTCACAAAAAGGTAAAGTTTTATAAATAGAATCGGAACGAGCAAAAAGAACAGCAATGGAAGTCACTCAATACCTCCAAAAATTGTCAATTGTCCAACGACAGGCACAATCCGACGTGATAACCGACCAGAAGCACTAACCTTTGATACTGTTCTGGTTTCAGAATGTTTTGTTTTTGATTGAGTAGAATTTACCAAGGAAGGAACATTTACGACGAGGCCACAGCCTTTACACATAGTCCAATCTGATTTTAAATCAATGTAACGCTGAATTGATAAATACAAGGAACAACGAGGACAAGAAAAGCGATAATTACCAGTGACAGGATTAATATTGCAAGTTGACATTTTGACCACCTCCTAATTGAGATGGCCCACTATACATGTCCCATAAGCTATATTATGTTAAGTACAATACCTGGTTGCATGAGATTTAAAGACAAGGATATAGACCCTTCTGAAAATTGATCTTTGATTTGTATTGGGCTGGAAATTAAATCAGATGGGAATTTATATTGTGACTGTTACATAGTTGGATATTTCAATCAGATTTAAATCCGGATCACGAATGTATACAGAAGTAATTTGTCCAATTGCGCCGGCTCTTGTAACCGGACCTTCTTCAATTTGAATATTTAGCTGATTCAGATGAGCAATAAATTCATTTATTGGTACAGGGGTAATAAAGCAAAAATCTGCCGACCCGGGAGTCGGCAGATTTGCATGTGGTTTTAGTGGTTCTTTGAATGGATGCAGATTTATCTTCTGTTGCCCAAAAACAAGTGCCTTTCGATTTTCTCCAAAAACTTCCAGACGCATACCGAGAACTTGTATGTAAAAATCAACAGTAGCCTCAATATCATTTACTGTTAAAACGAGATGATCAAGACGATCAATCACTTATATCTGTCTCCTAAATACTTGATTAGATAGTTTATACTATTGCATATAAATAACTAATACTACAGAGTTCTTCTGTCAATAACCCTAGCAGATTTGCCTTCTACCCTTGGAATACTGTTAGGTTCAACCAGCTTGACGGTGACACCGACACCTAGGACTGAATCTATTTTCTTTTCTACCATTTCAAGAAAAGCCCTCTGTTTTCTCATCTCATCGTAGAAAATATTTTCTGTCACCTCAATACAGACCTCAAGAACGTCCAGAGAACCTTTACGATCGAGTATGAGCTGATAGTGCGGCTTACAACCTTCAATATCAATCAGAATTTCTTCAATCTGTGACGGGAATACATTAACCCCTCTGATAATCATCATATCATCGGTACGCCCCATGGTCTTTTTCATTCTTACCATGGTACGACCACATTGACAGGTTTCGTAATCAAGGCTTGTGATATCACGAGTACGATATCGTATCATCGGGAAAGCCTCCTTGCTGATAGTAGTCAGCACAAGCTCTCCAACACTACCGGGCGGAAGTACAACCCCAGTATCAGGATCAATTATCTCTGCAATAAATGCATCTTCTGAAATATGGATGCCGTTTTTATAACCGCATTCACCTCCAACACCAGGTCCAATGACCTCAGACAGCCCATAGTTGTCGGTTGCGCTGATCATCAGACGCGATTCGATTTCACGTCTCATGGCCTCTGACCATGGCTCACCACCGAACAGACCGACTTTAAGCGAGAGTGTTTTGGGATCAATTCCAAGTTTATCAATCCGATCAGCTATGGTTATTGCATAGCTGGGCGTACAGACTAGAACTGAACTTTTATAGTCCTGCATGATCATAATCTGTTTTTCAGTATTGCCGCCGCCCATGGGGATAACAGCAGCACCAATTGTCTCGGAGCCATAATGAAGACCGAATGCCCCGGTAAAAAGACCATATCCGAACGCTATCTGAATAACATCATCATGGGTTACACCGGCAGCTGTCATAAAACGGGCCACCAGATTTGACCACATTTTAAGGTCATTTTTTGTGTATCCAACAACCGTCGGCTTTCCAGTCGTACCAGATGATGAATGGATTCTGACAACTTCTCGCAATGGAACAGCAAACATGCCGTATGGATAATTGATGCGCAGATCTTCTTTAGTTGTAAAAGGCAGTTTGGATAGATCAGCCAGCGAAGTTACATCCTCCGGAGCTATACCAAGTTCGTTAAACTTTGTGCGATAACAGGTTACATTTTTATAAACGCGATTCAAGGTTGCCTGCAGGCGCTCCAGCTGAAGCTGCTCAATTTCCTCGCGCGGCATCGTTTCATGATGTGGATCCCATATGTTAGTATGCATCAAAAACCTCGAACATTAAATTATAATATTTATAAATAACAAGTATATACATACAATAGTTAATGTAATAATGTAAATTATTCAGTTTTCGAAATGCCTAGCCTTCCACAACCAGAGCTGACTGAACAACCTGATTGACCTGCTCTATGGCTTCTTCAATTGGCAGGGAAAAGACCTCTCCGGTCTTGCGAATTTTGACTTCTACTTTACCTTCAGCCAATCCCTTGCTACCAACAACAATTCTTAGTGGTATACCAATCAAGTCGTTATCCTTGAATTTTACACCGGGACGCTCATCACGATCATCAAACAGAACTTCAATACCCAACTTTTCAAGCTTGAAATAAATTTCTTCAGCTGCAGCCATAACACCGCTATCCTTGGTATTGACTGCAACCACAGAACAATGAAAAGGCGCAATCGGTACAGGGAAAATAATGCCGTTTTCGTCATGATTCTGTTCAATGGCAGCCGCTACAGAACGCCCAATACCGATACCGTAACAGCCCATGAAAATTGTCTGCTCTCTGCCGTTTGCATCAAGGTAAGTGGCATTCATGGATTTGGAATATTTTGTTCCCAGCTTGAACACATGACCAACTTCAATACCGCGCCACATTTCCAGTTTGCCTGATTCGCAGCGCGGGCAAGGATCTCCCGCATCCACATTGCGGATATCCACATAACGATCGGGAGTAAAATCGCGTCCCGGGTTTGCATTGGTAAAATGCATGTCCTTCTGATTTGCGCCAATAACCGTAT
>JBGSQR010000244.1:0-5426 GCA_041737975.1 Geobacterales bacterium
AATCCATGGGGCAGATAACCAGCGCCCTGTGGGGCATTGCCACAGTTTTGACAGCAGTTTTTCTGCCCATGGCTTTTTTCGGTGGCTCCACCGGAGTTATTTACCGGCAGTTTTCAATTACCATCATCTCCGCCATGATACTTTCGGTTTTGGTAGCCATGATCCTGACTCCGGCTCTCTGTGCCACATTACTAAAACCGGTGGAGAAAGGTCATACAGCTGGAGAATCAGGCTGGTTCAAATGGTTCTTTAGTCGCTTCAATAAATGGTTTGACCGCCGCAAGGCAGAATACGAAAGAATTGTCGGGCGTTCCTTTGGCAAACCAATACGCTACCTTCTTATCTATGGTGCCATCGTTATTGGTATGGTTTTCCTCTTTCTGCGACTGCCCACCGCCTTCCTGCCGGATGAGGACCAGGGCTTCATTGTTTGCCAGGTTCAACTCCCTGCCGGCGCCACAATGGAACGAACACTGAAGGTTATTGAACAACTGGAGCAGCACTTTCTGGAAAAAGAGCAGAAATCCGTGGAGGCCGTAATTACCGTTGCCGGCTTCAGCTTTGCCGGCCGTGGGCAAAATATGGGCTTGGCCTTTGTCAGGCTGAAACATTGGGATCAACGCCAGAGCAAAGATCTAAAGGCTCCAGCCATTGCTGGCCGTGCCATGGGAGCTTTCTCAAAGTTCAAAGACGGTCTAGCCTTTGCATTTTCGCCACCTGCTGTTGTTGAACTGGGGCAGGCCAACGGTTTTGACTTCATGCTGCAGGACCGTAGCGGCGTTGGGCACGAGAAGCTTATGGAAGCTCGCAACCAGCTGCTGGGAATGGCAATGAAAAACCCCAAGTTGATTGCCGTACGACCCAATGGCCAGGATGACAGCCCGCAATTCAAGCTGGAGATTGATGATGTTCGTGCCGGTGCACTGGGTGTATCCCAGGCAGATATCAACAGTGTTCTGTCAACCGCCTGGGGTAGTTCCTATGTGAATGACTTCATTGAAAACGGCAGGGTCAAGAAAGTTTTCCTCCAGTCCGCAGCCGAGTACCGCATGCTGCCGGAGGATATCGGTAAATGGTATGTTCGTAATAATGCAGGTCAGATGGTTCCGTTTTCTGCATTCGCAACGGCTAAATGGCAGTATGGTTCACCACGACTGGAGCGCTACAACGGCATTCCATCAGTTGAGGTTATGGGTCAGGCCGCACCCGGCATAAGTACCGGCGAAGCAATGGATGAAATGGAAAAAATGGCCGCCCAACTGCCTCCCGGCATCGGCTACGAGTGGACCGGGCTTTCCTATGAGGAGAAAAAAGCTGGTGCTCAGGCCCCGGCACTTTATGCCATCTCGCTGCTGGTTGTTTTTCTCAGTGTGGCCGCACTGTATGAAAGCTGGACCATCCCGTTCGTAAACATGCTTATGCTTCCTCTTGGTCTGGTCGGCGCGGTTACAGCTGTTACGTTCCGTGGCCTGCCGGATGACATCTACCTGCAGATCGGACTATTGACAACCATTGGCCTTTCCACCAAGAATGCCATCCTGATCATCCAATTCATCAAGGAACAGATGCATCAGGGTCATGAACTGGTAGATGCAACCCTGTCAGCGGTCAAGATTCGTCTTCGACCGGTTATCATGACGTCTCTGGCCTTCTTTTTCGGAACATTACCGCTGGCACTGACCAAAGGGGCAGGTGCCGCAGCTCAAAATGCCATCGGCACTGCAGTTACCGGTGGTCTGCTATCGGCAACATTCATAGACTTGATCTTTATTCCATTTTTCTTCGTTTTTATTTCCAGGATATTCGGAAAGAAAAAATACAGCAAAGATCCAGAAGCAACAGCTACTACACCGGAGGTGAACTAATATGAAATATTCAAGAGTTGCAATTACCTCCATATTTCTCTGCCTAGGCAGTTCCCTCTTGCTGAGCAGCTGTACTATGGCTCCCAATTATGTGCGACCTGCCGCTCCGGTTCCGGAACAATGGGGCATTGAAACAAAAGAAAAAGCATTCGGCGAAACTACTGCACAGCTGGTAAAAGACCTTTCCGAAGTAAACTGGCAGGATTATTTTGTTAATCCACAACTGCAGAAAGTGATCGAGCTGGCCCTTAAGAACAACCGTGATCTAAGGGTTGCAGTACTGAATATTGAAAAAGTCAGGGCACAATACCAGATCAAACGGGCCGACCTGCTGCCGACTATTAATGCCAGCGGCAGCGGTACGGTTCAGCGCCTGCCCGGCAGCGTCTCTTCCAGCGGCCAGCCGACAATTTCCAGACAATATAATGCCAATCTGGGATTGAGCGCCTATGAACTGGATTTTTTCGGTCGGGTGCAGAGTCTCAAGGACCAGGCGCTGGAACAGTATCTGGCCACAAAGCAGGCTAGGCATAGTGTGCAGATTTCACTTGTTGCTGAAGTAGCCAACAGTTTTCTGACCCTGGCAGCCGACCGTGAAAGACTGAAACTGGCCCGCGATACCTTTTCCAGCCAACAGTCTTCATACCAGCTGATCAAAAGCCGTTACGACGCAGGGGCTTCTTCTGAACTGGATCTTCGTCAGGCACAGACCAGCGTGGAATCGGCCCGCTTTGATGTCGCTCGATATACCAGCCAGGTTGCACAGGATGAAAATGCCCTCTCTGTGATTATCGGCTCATCTGTTCCGGCTGATTTGAAACCGGAAGGACTTACCGAGATCGTTGCTATCAAGGATGTTGAACCGGGACTTCCTTCCGAACTTTTGCAGAAACGCCCTGATATCCTTCAGGCAGAAGGCACTCTCAAAGCAGCCAATGCCAATATAGGCGCTGCCAGAGCAGCATTTTTCCCCAGGATTTCCATCAGCACCAATATCGGCACAACCAGCAATCAGCTCACGAACCTGTTTGCCCCAGGCTCCGCAGCCTGGTTGTTTGCACCACAGATTACAATCCCGATTTTTGATACGGGCAGGAATATTGCCAATCTGAAAGTAAGTGAAACTGATCGCGACATCGCTTTGGCCCAGTATGAGAAAGCAATTCAGAACGCTTTTCGAGAAGTTTCAGACGCCATGGTTTTGCGTGACAATATTGGCGAGCAAAAGTCAGCACAGCAATCTCTTAACGAAGCTGCTTCCGAAAGTTATCGCCTGGCCAATGCCCGTTACAAGGCAGGCATCAACAACTATCTGACTGTTCTGGATTCACAGCGATCCATGTATGCGGCCAAACAGGGATTAATCTCTGTTGACCTGGCAAGACTGGCAAACCTGGCTACTCTCTACAAAGTACTTGGTGGTGGAGCCAACTAAATCCCGCATAAAATCCGGGCTCACTTCCATATTTAATACTTTACTTTTTCTGTAAACTACAGTAATTTTAACTATTAATTTTTGCTTATCAGGAATATTGATGCCAAATCTGTTTCAATTCATAGGTAGATTTAGCCTGGCTGTTATCAGCGAGTTGGGAAGTATGGGCTGGTTTCTAATCAACTCATTTACAACCATCTTTCGTAACCCCTGCCGGCCGGTTTTCATCCTGAAACAACTTTCATTCCTGGGCGCAAAATCGCTATTCGTCATCTTCCTGACCGCAGGGTTTACCGGCATGGTACTGGGTCTTCAAGGCTACTACACTTTAACCAAGTTTGGCTCGGAAGGGATGCTGGGCACGGCTGTGGCACTATCCCTGATTCGTGAACTGGGTCCGGTCTTGACAGCCCTTATGGTTACGGGCCGTGCCGGCAGTGCCATTACTGCTGAAATTGGCATCATGCGCATTACGGAGCAGATCGATGCCCTTGAGACCATGGCACTTGATCCGTACAAGTACCTGATAACCCCCAAGCTTATTGCCGCCATGATCGCTCTGCCTCTGCTGTGTGCTATTTTCGATGTTGTCGGAATCTATGGAGGGTGGTTAGTCGGTGTCAAGCTGCTGGGTGTCAACCCTGGCGCTTATTTCTATGAGATGGAAAAAGCGGTCGTCTGGCGCGATGTATTTTCAGGCTTGATCAAATCATTTTCATTCGGAGTTATTATCGCCTGGGTCAGCTGTTACAAGGGTTATTATGCCGGGCATGGTGCCGAGGGAGTTTCCAAAGCCACGACCGAGTCGGTTGTCCTTACATCAGTCCTGATTCTTATCTGGGATTATTTCCTGACTTCGGTGCTGCTATGATTAAACTGACCAATCTGCATAAATCATTCGGACCGCAAAAAGTTCTGGACGGACTTGATATAACAATTCCGGCAGGTGAAATTACCGCCATTATAGGTCCGAGCGGAGAAGGCAAAAGTGTTATGCTCAAGCACATGATCGGCCTGCTGCAGCCGGACAGCGGTCAGGTCGAAGTGGACGGTGAAAGTATTGTGGGGGTTAGCCGTTCGCACTTAAATACAATTCGCGAAAAATTCGGCATGCTCTTTCAGAATGCCGCTCTCTTTGACTCCATGAATGTCTTTGAAAACGTCGCCTTTCCTCTGCAGGAAAAAACAAAACTGTCAAAAGACGAAATTCATCAGCGCGTGATTTCAGCACTTGAGGATGTGGGGCTGAAAAACGTGGAGCAAAAATATACCGATCAGCTCTCAGGTGGCATGAAAAAGAGGGTGGCACTGGCCAGGGCACTGCTGCTCAACCCAAAAATCATTCTTTTCGATGAGCCGACTACCGGCCTTGATCCTATTATCAAAAAAGCAATTCACCAGCTGATCAAGGAAACTCATCAAAAATTCGGCTTTACTGCCGTAATTGTTTCCCATGAAATACCTGATATTTTTGATGTGGCCCAGAACGTTGCCATGCTTTATCACGGCAAACTTCTTCAATTCGGCACAGCGGAAGAAATAATGAACTCGGAAAATCCTGTTGCCAAACAGTTCATCAGTGGCAGCCTGGATGGGCCGATACAGATGTTGTAGACAAAACAGACAAGGACTAACTATGAGCACAGCAAAACTGGAAATGATAGTAGGTGTCTTTATGGTGATCGGCATTCTCTGCCTTGGATATGTATCCATCAAGTTAGGGAAAATGGAGATCATCGGCGGGGACTATTACTCTGTTTCTGCTTCGTTCAACTCGGTTTCGGGGCTAAAGCCGGGAGCCAGGGTAGAGGTAGCCGGAGTTGAAATCGGAAAAGTCGACAGAATCATGCTTGATCCAAAGAGTGGTGATCAGGCGGTTGCCTATCTGAAGATCAAGAGCGGAGTTAAAATTACGGACGATGTCATTGCCTCCGTTCGCACCAGCGGTATTATTGGTGATAAATTCATCAAACTGACCCAGGGTGGCTCAGAGCAGCACCTGTCTGATAACGGAAGAATCAAAGATACTGAATCCGCCATAGATATTGAAGAGCTTGTCGCCAAATTTATTCACGGCAAGGTTTGACACACATAGAATGAAACATTATGAGTAAAATTATTTCATT
>JBGSQR010000261.1:0-4271 GCA_041737975.1 Geobacterales bacterium
GTCAAACCGGCAGTAGCATGTTTCAGTGCCGAGAAATAGCAGAAGGCCTGCCCCACATAACCGATTGCGCCCATTGCAGCCAGTATCCACAGATTTTTTCCGCGAGGCCAGGGCAACCGCAATACTGACATCAAGGCAGCCATCACTGTACCGGCAATTAAAAAACGGAGAAAGAGGACTGTTGTTGTTGATGCTCCGGCGGCATAGGCAGTCTTGCCGAATATGCCTAAAACGCCGAACCCGGCAGCCGATAAAACCACGAAAAGAATGCCGGTGAATCGTTCCGAGAACAGCTTCATCAGCTTATGTTCTGCTGGACAAGTCACATTTTCATCAGTTTCTGTCATAAATCCCTTATTTCTGTTCCTGCACCCAAACAGAAACACTTCCTCCGTTACAACGGAACAGCCCCCAACCGTCTGCATTGGTACAGATACGTTCTGTAACATGTCCGGTCAGGTCAAAGAACCAGGTATTTGACCGGTCAACCCGCATCCATTTGTAGCCTGCATAACCATTACTCATGATTACGGCCATGGCCAATGGATGTTCGCTGTTACCGGTCCTTGTCCAGCCAATGGTATTCGGGAAATCGAAATAGTCATACTGTAGGCCGAAAACAAAATTGTGACGGGCATGCAAAAACTTGTCTATAAGCCAGCGATGGGACGCCAGTGAGATATGATAGCTGTTGCCGTCACGACCACAGTCATCATATTCGGCGCCATAGTAATCGGCATGAAAGATACAGGGATAGCCTTCCGACCGCAACAGGATCAGCGCATAGGCCAGCGGCTTGAACCAGGCCGCAACTGTAGACTCCAACGCCTGCAGCGGCTGTGAATCATGATTATCCACAAAGGTAACCGCATGTGTCGGCCTGGCCTGCATCAGACTGCCATCCAGAATACGTCGCAAGTCACAGGCACTTCCAGCTACTCCGGCCCGTTGGAAATTAAAGTGCAGCGGCACATCAAAGACCGTCATCCGCCCGCCTAGATCATCGATATACCAGAGCAGGGTTGACAGACTATCCGACCAGTACTCACCCACCATGAAGAGTTCGCGGCCTGCGTGTTTCTCCAGCGCATCATGCCATTCCGGAAAAAACCAGGCCGAAATATGCTTGATGGCGTCCAGACGAAAACCATCCACGGAAGTAGTATCCAGATACCAGCATCCCCAGCGGGTAATCTCTTCCCGCACTTCCTGGTTTTGGAAATCCAGGTCACAACCCATCAGGTAGGCGTAGTTGCCATACTCAAACGATACTTCATCATCAAAACGCTTACCATCAACCAGATAGACAAGATTACGCTCTCCCGGATTCAGATCGTTGTAGTCAACGGCGTCGAAATGATGCCAGTGAAACTGAAAATCCGAGTATTTGCCCTGACGGCCGGGAAAAGTAAAATTGGTGTAGCCCTTGATCGGGCTTGGTGTATCGCTGGTATGCAGACGATCACTTCTATTAAAATCGGTGGCATTGAATGTTTCTGCATCGTCTCCGCCCAGGCGGTGATTGAGAACCGTGTCGGCATAAACCTGTATCCCGACCGCCTTGAGAGCAGTTATGGCTGCCAGGTATTGATCCTTTGTACCGTATTTAGTACGAACCGAGCCTTTCTGATCAAATTCACCCAGATCGTACATATCGTAGACACCGTAGCCCACATCATAGGAGCCACCAATTCCCTTGTAGGCCGGTGGCAGCCACAATGCGGTGATACCGGCATCAGCCAGCTCTTTTGCCCTGGCAGCAACCTGTTCCCAGTGAGTGCCGTCGTTGGTGGAATACCAGTGAAAATACTGCATCATGACACCGTTTAATTCACGCATTGCGATCCTCCGTAGTATTCAGACCTTGTATTTATGGTATTTGTGGCGGGTTAGTATTCCTGATTAACACTGATCTCCTACTAAAAAGAATCCCCCTCCCCTTCAAGGGGAGGGCTGGGGTGGGGATGGGGTAAATACGTTGCAAAATCAGCCCCATCCCCCTCCTAACCTCCCCCTTGAAAGGGGAGGAACTTAACAAGAAGCAGGTTGATTCTACTCTAATCACTTTAATTTCTATTCCGGTTCAGCCATCAGCAACCTGTTCTTAGGTGTGATATCGCCCGGAATGGTCTGCGTAAACACCCGGTACCCCTGTGACCGCAACCGGGCCACCCGCGCGGCGTCCATCGCCAGCGGGCCGTCCATCCACCCTTCCAGCCCTCCCAGATCAGCACCCTTGAGATCATGACAACAGGGCAAAACTGCAACCCGTGCACCCGCAGCAACAGCACGATCAAGAATCAGGTCCGTCAAATCGCCGCAGGCATGGGCCGAAACTACCAGATCGTCAGGAGTCAACAACACATCCGTCAGGTCAGACTCCACAAATGTAAGCTGTTCCAGCAGGCGCGGCCAGCAGTTATTCATGGAGGCAGCAAGCGTTGCGGCACTTTTGGGGATATGCAGATCAACAGCCAGGGCCTGTTCAGAACTTTGATCAAGCAAAAGCATGATCTGGGCCAGCAGCCCATGACCGCAGGCCAGATCCACAACCCGGCTACCCCTAAACCGTCGCCGAACCCGGCGGCCAACCTCCCAGGCTTCGTAAAGTTCCTTGCGCGGCAGACAGCCGGCATGGCAGACCGCCCGGGCAATCCTGTCAAACAGGGTATCACCGATATATTTGTGGAGCAGTTTTTCGTTAAGTCGGTTGCGGGATGAACGGTCCATAATATGGGTAATCCTAAATTGACAAGTATCTGGACATCGGTTAGCTTCATTAGCAAGCAAAAAATTATTCACGCGACGGCGCAACGACGCAACGAAAATCTCAAAACACTTCCAAACCATTAACTATTCGCTTAAAATCATCTTTCAGTAGATTTTCACCAAAATTTATCAGCAAACCCAGACGACAATCAGTTAAACGAAGTTAGGTGAGTAACTGTTTTGCATGAATCGGCTTTAGCCTATCAACTGATTTAATTTCTATAACCAACTTGTTTTCCACAATCAAGTCAGCCCTAAAATCTTCATCAAAAGTAATTCTTTGAAATACAATAGGGACTGCAACCTGTCGTTCTACATTTAATTGCATTTCAGTAAGTTGCTTGGCTAATACAACTTCATAAACGCTTTCCAGTAATCCTGGCCCTAACTCACGATGAATGAGAAAAGAGGCGTCCATAACTTTGGTTGCAATTTCATTTTCAGTCATAGACGCTCCCAGGCAATAAAGATTGTTCAAATAGTGTATCCAATTTTTCCAATTTTAAGCCTTTCGTTGCGTCGCTGCGCCGTTGCGTGAGACCGATTTATGTTTTCCCACCGATGAGCCACTAAGCCAAGTGCTTCAGCGAAAAGGTTCTTGCAGCACGTTATGCATTTTTAAGAAGGAATAGTAGGCTGCCATTGACATTTGTATTCACTGTTAACGGCCACCAGCATTCACTCACTCTCCATAAATAGTTGGTGATCCGGTTATAACCTGATTGCCTACGATCATTGATCCCACAGTTGCAAGCGGTTTTGTTCCTTTGTTAAGCTTAAGAATGGCGCCTTTTATTGACATTTCTGACGCAGCGGAAATCTCACCGCGCCCCCCGGATAGCCTGAAAACGCTAGATGACACGTCGAAGGCATTTGACTTTATGATTGTATTGCCGCCAGAAAGCAGGTTAGTAGTCGCCCCGGATTTGATGGTCGTACCAATGCCGGCATTTATATCAACAGTCATGGCTGCTTTGATCTTAAGGTCATGACCAGAGGTAATCTCTACACTGTTCCCGCTGATCTTGATAACGCTTTGAAGCAGGGCAACCTGTTGTTGCAATGAGGCCACAAGCTGTTCGAGCTTTGCTACCTGGGCATATACGTCAACCTGTTGTGCTCGCTGCACTGGAGAACCTGGCATTTCAAGGCAAATGGCAGGGCGGGTGAAGCATAATACTGCCAAGAGGAAACTTGCAGATATTGCGATTAATCTCATGACGTAATTTCCTTTCTTTCTGGTAGTTGGTTTCATAGGCGTATTCTAAAGAATAGCTTATAAAACAGATAACATTAGGTATGCACAACATGTTATTAACCGGTTTACGCGCGTGTGCGTGAACCGGTGATCCACCCAAATGGAACATTTATCCACCACTGATATGCAATCTAAGACCTGCAAAACAAAGAACATCTTAATCTTAAAAAATATACAGCCAATTCACGGGCAAGTAAACGAGAATGCACAAAAAAAGCCTCCAGCTTTTGAGCCTGGAGGCTTT
>JBGSQR010000262.1:0-6211 GCA_041737975.1 Geobacterales bacterium
ATTTCAATTTGACGCCAAACTTTGTCTTCAGCAGCAAGCCTATCTTCTAAAAACTGCCGGTTGAAAACATCCAAAATATCTTCTGCATCCTGAAGAGATTGAAAAAACGGTTTCAGCTCATGAATAGCAATATCCTTTTTATATATCGAAATCAGAAGACTGGAATCGTCAAAGAGAACAGATGACTTATCTTGCTGGTCAAATATCTGTAAGCCGTCAGCAGAAACAGTTACTATTACAGTATCACTAAGAAGTCTCCGGTAACGGTACGGGTTGGCCTTAACCGCCCTAATACAAATCTTTTTCCCTCCGCTTTGCATTTCTGACCATTTTGTTTCGATAGCGCACGCACTCCTTTCTAATGAAAGTGTTCAATCGGTCTTCAAATGTTGATTTGTTCTCGTTTATCCAACAATTAAACTCCGAATACCGCCTGAATAGGATCTTGTTGACGATGATTAATAACGAACAGACAAACATACTGCCAAAAACAAAAGCTCCGTAATGATACAGAGACATTATCAGTACCCCGATACCGGTAATGACCGCAAATAGCTCTATATAATTGATCTTCATCTCAAATTGCTCCACTTTGTCTCGCAACTCTTGCTCGACCAACTCATCAGCCAATAGTAGATATTGCCTGGCGTTATAAATGAAGCCATCTGTATCACCTAAAGACAGCTTGTTCTCCATCAGGAATTTATACCAAAGCAGATCTGGGTCAGTGATCTGAATATCAGTACTATTTTGTCGACCGGATTGTAGATGCAACCTTGTTGCATCTGACCGGATGATTTTGTAAGTGCAACACATTTCAAACATAACGCCTCCAGATAGTTGCGTTTAAATATTTGTAAACCCAACACAATCAATGTGAGACATGTACGCGCTCCAACTGCGCATGCTTTACTGTCAATGCGATATATGCGACCAAAACAATGCCGCCCACGGCTGTTGCAATGGAATACATATGATTTAACGCAAGGTAATGAAGCGGTAGCATCAAAAACTCTGCAGTCCATTTTATCACCTCATAATACCTGGATATTGTTGTCGGCATCCCACCCCCCTTGTTACAAAGATCACTTCATCGACAACAATTATACAGTATTTACTGTATAATTGAAACAAAAATGGTATGAATCTTTTTTTATCAGTGGAGCCTGTGTTTTCTGTTCGGCATTCCCGTTGACATAACACCGCAGAACATGTATTAACATATCGTAATTTAATGGTTTTTAAGCTAGGACAAAAAAACAATGGGCGCACCTCCCCTGATAAATTAAGATTACGACTGTCGCCTTCGTCTTTTTGAAATGACTAGCGGCTTTCCTTTCATTTAATAAGCACGTATCGGGTTGTGATCGAACAAATATCTATAAACAGAAACAACATCTACAAGTAATCAATCCGGAGTTAACTACTGATGTCCAAGCTTACCCTCAGCCAGCTTTCCAGCCTCCTCTTCCGCGCCTGCGATGATCTGCGCGGAAATATGGACGCCTCTGAATACAAGGAATACATTTTCGGCATGCTCTTCCTGAAACGCCTCTCTGACCTGTTTGATCAGGAGCGTGAATTGCTCTCAAAAGACCTGAAAGCAAAGGGGATGGCCGAGGCAAACATTGCTGGCCAACTCAACAACCCTGACAAATACACCTTTTTTGTACCGGAAGAGGCTCGCTGGTCGACAATACGGCACCTGAAGACCAATGTCGGTACATCTCTCAACAAAGCACTGGAAGCACTGGAAGATGCAAACGCTGACGCCCTGCAGGACGTGCTCAAAGGCATCAACTTCAACAAGAAGATTGGTCAGCGTTCCCTTGACGACGACACCCTGGCCAACTTCATCCAGAACTTCGAAAAGATCCCGTTGCGCGACGAGAACTTTGAGTTTCCCGACCTGCTCGGGGCTGCATACGAATACCTGATCAAGTACTTTGCCGATTCGGCCGGTAAGAAGGCGGGTGAGTTCTATACCCCGGCCGATGTGGTACGCACTCTGGTTGAAATAGTAGATCCACAGCCAGGCATGAGCGTCTATGACCCTACCTGCGGCTCGGGCGGCATGTTGATTCAGACTCGCGACTATGTCCGTGAATGCGGCGGCGATCCGCGTGACCTGGCACTAGCCGGCCAGGAGAGTATCGGCACCACCTGGTCAATCTGCAAAATGAATATGCTCCTGCACGGTATTGAACACGCCGACATCCGCCAGGAGGACACCCTGCGCCGGCCGCAGCACAAGGCTGACAACAATGAACTGCAGCGCCACTACCGGGTCATCGCAAACCCACCTTTTTCTCAGAACTACATCAAGAAGGATATCGATTACCCTGGACGATTCGCTGTCTGGATGCCGGAAAAGGGTAAGAAGGCTGACCTGATGTTCGTCCAGCACATGGTTGCCGTTCTCAAGGCCGATGGCAAAATGGCCACCGTCATGCCCCACGGTGTTCTCTTTCGAGGTGGCGAAGAGAAAGAAGCCAGAAAGCACTTTATTGAAAAGGGCTGGCTAGAGGCGATTATCGGCCTACCGGCAGGGCTTTTTTATGGCACAGGCATTCCGGCCTGCGTGCTGGTTATGAACAAAAAAGATGCCGGTTCGGGAGAGAATGTTCGCAGCCATGTATTATTCATCAATGCAGACCGGGAATACCGCGAAGGAAAGGCACAGAACTTTCTGCGACCAGAGGATATTTCAAAGATAGTCCATGTCTATCGTGAACAGAAAGACGTGCCAGGCTATGCACGCCGAGTACCGGTAAGTGAGATTAAAGCCGAAGATTTCAACTGCAACATCCGCCGCTATGTGGACAATGCTCCGCCACCAGAGCCTCACGATGTGAGGGCTCACCTTCATGGTGGTGTACCAATAGTTGAAATAGAATCCATGACGCGCTACTGGACCAACTACCCAGGTCTGCGCGAGCGCTGTTTTGTGCCGCGTACTGCAGACTCTCGCTATGCCGATTTTTTGTCGGCCATAACAGACCGGCGTGCCCTGACTGAACTGGTCAAAACTGACCCTGGTGTGGCGGATGCACAGATATGTTTTCTGAAGACACTGGAGGTCTGGTGGCAGAAAAGTCTTCCGCTGTTCGAAAACCTCGCTCCCACAACCGATCAAAAGGGCAACGTCTACGAACTGCGCCGGCTGTTACTTGCCAGTATTGCTGAAACCTTTGCCGGACAGGACCTGCTAACCGATCACCAGATTCGTGGCGCCTTCGCCAGCTACATGGATTACCTGAAGCCAGACCTCAAATCTATCGCTGCCAGTGGTTGGGGAGCGGAGCTGATTCCTGATGCAGATATTCTGGAAAGCCAGTTCCCGGAGTTGCTATCTGATATGGAGCAAAAACGACTGCGACTGGCCGAGCTTGCCGCCCTATACGCTGCCGCCGATGAAGAGGATTACGAGGACAGCGATGAAACCGGTATTCTTCCTGCAGATGAGGTCAGGATACTCAAGGCCGAACTGAAAGAGGCTAATGCCCAGGCTAAGCTGGCAAAAAAAGAGAAGCGGGACGACACTGGATTTCTGGCTCGCGCAAAAGTTGCCGAAGAACGTCTTACCCGGCATAAGGCTTTGGAGGACGAAGGAAAGCTGTTGAAGGCAGAGTTGCGTGCCACGGAGAAGAGGCAGGAAGACCTGGTTGCTGCTGCCCGCGAGAAGATCAGCACAGATGAGGCCAAGTCGGTGATTCTCGACCGGCTGCATCGGCTGCTGGTGCAGACCTATGAAGGCTATCTACGGGCCGATCAACGGACGTGTCTTACTGCTCTGGAGAATCTGCATGTTAAGTATGCAAGTACGGCTAAGGCAATTGAGGCCAGACGGGATGATGCAGCTGCGAAGTTGAAGGGGTTTTTGGTGGAGTTGGGGTATGAGTGATATTTGGCCGCAAACTAAATTAGGGGACTGCTGCGACATCCTCGATAGCATGAGAGTACCGCTTAATTCAGAGCAGAGGGATACCATGAAAGGCGATATTCCTTATTATGGTGCAAATGGCCTTCAGGGTTATATCGATAAATTCATATTTGATGAGCCACTTATATTGCTTGCTGAAGATGGTGGATATTTTGATGAATATGAAACTCGCCCCATTGCCTATCGTATCAGTGGAAAGAGTTGGGTAAATAATCACGCTCATATTTTGCGGGCGATTTCCGGTAATTCATTTTGCCAAGATTATATTTTCTACTGCCTGGAACACAAAAATATTAATCCGTTTATCAAAGGCGGAACTCGGGCGAAACTAAATCAGAGTGAACTTCGTGAGATTTTGATTCCTAAGGCACCTGAACCGCAGCAGCGGCGCATCGCAGAAATCCTTTCGACGCTGGACGAAACTATTGAGCATACCGAGGCGCTGATTGCGAAGACGCATCAGGTCAAGGCGGGTTTGATGCACGATCTGTTCACACGTGGTGTCACCCCCGATGGCCACCTTCGCCCCCCCAACGAGCAAGCCCCCGACCTCTATAAAGAATCATCGTGTGGGTGGATTCCGAAGGAGTGGGAGGTTAAAGCACTTGGGGCTTTAGCTGAAATTGTTTCTGGAGTTACTCTTGGGTCAAAAATCGAAATAATAGATGGAATTGGGGTCCCATATCTTCGGGTGGCTAACGTTCAAGACGGATACTTTGATCTCAGTGAAGTAAAAACGGTCCGCGTATCGCAAACTCAATTTGAAAAGCTGCAACTCCGGCATGGTGATGTGCTTATGAATGAAGGTGGTGACTTCGACAAGCTCGGACGTGGTTCGGTATGGCAGGAAGAAATTAAGCCATGTATCCATCAGAATCACGTTTTCCGTGTCCGGCCCAGAAAAGGCAGCTGCGATCATTTTACTTGGCGTTCTGGTCCCAGTCTGAGGCGGGGAAAATATATTTTGTGATGAATTCTAAACAGTCTACCAACCTGGCATCTATCAATTCCACACAACTCAATCGGTTTCCAGTAGCGCTGCCACCTTCAGACTAGCAAGAACGTATTGAATCAAGGCTGTTTGCAATAAATAGTCACATTGAATCTTTGGGGCAAGAACTTTCCAAACTCCGTCAGCAAAAAAACGGCCTCATGCATGACCTCCTGACCGGCCGGGTAAGAGTAAAAACTGAGAATTCTTCTCTTACAATTCAGAGTAGCAGCAACTTGAACCAGTAAGGCGAACATCAATCAACACAAAGTTTAATAGGCAGAACTAAATTCATCCAAGGGGAGCCCCTATGGAATCAATGGAGTTAAGTCGAACCTTTTACGTTTTCAGATACACCCTCGTTGAAGAGTCTCAAGCTCAACTCTATTCTGCGCCATTGCCTGTACCAAAAGGAAAAGCTGCCGTAATAGCCTTGGGGGTTGATGGCCCTGATAAGTATTTTTATAAGAATGGTGTTGACTACAGTTTTGTTGGATTTAAATGGGCACAACCGTCCGATGACTTCGATTTTCCAGCTGACAGATTCATTATCGGAAAACTAGCCAAAAAGAGGTTAACTGAAACCGGGGTACATATCCCTGGTGATATAGTCATGAGCCCCCAAGAGGATTGGATTGGGCTTATCACAATATTCGATACCATTTCACAGCATATAATAATCGAGAAAAACTGGAGATTTGGTAACACAGAACAAACTGAAACAGCATTACAATCGGGCCTTTTAAAGGTATTGTTCGATACATATAATTGCAGTGTCTTTGTCAAAGGTCGGACGAAAAAGCATTTATTTTGGAATCTAGTTAAGGAAAGTGCAGAAATATATTCACTTGAACTCAAGCTGATTTCACCTAATCTCCTTGATGCCAACAAAAAAGCAAGGAATGCCTTGGAGGATTTGAAGAATATTTTCATGCAAGATGAGATTGATATTGCATTGAAAAATGAAGCCGGAAAACTGACTGTTCCTGAAGAGCCTGTTGCCGATTACATCAATTATATTTCTGAGGGTGAAGGTAGTTGGAAGCTAACCAGCAAAAAACGTGACGGCAGAAAGAAAACCTTTTCAAGCTTCCAGAATATTGACACGCTCGAATTACCAATTCCTGAACCATCAACACCATATGCCGTAGAAGCTGATTCCAAGGAAATACCTAAAAAGGATATCCTACGACTAGTATCTACAACATTTCATGCTTTATTGAAATATTCCGAAGAATAATATGCCAATTAAGCCAGCAATCTACTTTATTATTTGT
>JBGSQR010000299.1:0-4032 GCA_041737975.1 Geobacterales bacterium
TGACGGAAGCCCGCCGTATCGCCGCCTGTTTTGATAGCGTTTCGGTCTGCCTGAGCAAAGGACTGGGCACACCGGTCGGTTCTCTGCTCTGCGGAAACCGCGAATTCATCGCCCGTGCGCACCGCATTCGCAAAATGGTCGGCGGCGGCATGCGTCAGGCCGGTATACTGGCTGCCGCCGGAAGCTATGCACTGGACCACCATCTGGACAGACTGGCAGAGGATCATGCCCTGGCAAAGCGACTGGCAGACGGACTGACCGGCCTGCCGGAACTGGAGATTGAAACTCCCCAGACCAACATCCTGTTTATTGATCTGGTCGGCCCGTCCAAAGAGCGATCAGCGGAACTACTGCTGTATCTGAAGGAGCGCGGCGTCCTGGCCACCGGCCTGTACCGGCTGCGCTTCGTCACCCATCTGGATCTGGATAATGACGGAATAGACAGGGCCATTACGGCCATCAGGGACTTTTTCAGAAAATAGGGAGAACACTGATATGAGCCGCCTGCCATTTCCCCGGTTTCTCCAACAGCACCAGTGCATCCTCGGCGAGGGCGCGGTCATCGAGCGCTTACGGAGAACGGAAGGGTGCGAACTGGATCCATGGGTCGTTAATTCGGCCTTTATCTATGATCCAATCAAACGGTCGGCACTGGAACATATCTGCCGACAATACCTGGATATCGGACAGGAGTTCGATCTGCCGCTGCTGCTCTCCACCCCCACCTGGCGGGCCAGTCAGGAACGGATTGAGCAGGCCGGTTACACCGGGCGGGATCTGAATGGTGATAACTTCCGCTTTCTGGATGGTTTGCGTAAAAGTTACGGAGACTACGCCGACAAGGTGGCGATTTGCGGCCTGATGAGCTGTCGCGGGAATGCCTATGATCCGGCAGGGGCACTGTCGGAGATAGAGGCCAGCGAATTCCACAACTGGCAGGCGGAACAACTGGCTGCATCGGGTGTTGATTTTCTGCTGGCAGCCACCCTGCCGGCTCTCAGCGAAGCCATTGGCCTGGCTAGAGCGCTAGCTGCCACCGGCCTGCCCTACATGATCAGTTTTGTTGCGCGACCAAGCGGAACCTTGCTGGATGGAACTCCTCTCCACGTAGCCATTGAAGCTATTGATAACGCAGTGACTCCACCACCACTTGCCTACCTGGTCAACTGTACCCATGCATCTTTCTTTAGTTCTGCAATTACCCAGGAAACCCGCGTCTCCGGTAACATAAGGAAGCGGATTATCGGCCTACTGGCAAATACGGCGGCACTCAGCCCGGAAGAGCTGGACGAAAGCACAACTCTCGTTGAAGAAGCTCCCATTGACTTCGGCAAGACAGTTGCGGCCCTGCATGACAAAATGGGCATGAAGATCCTGGGCGGCTGCTGCGGTACAGATCAACGCCATATCCGCTGTCTGGCTGAGGCACTTAAGCTTTTGACTTAAAAAACTACTTCATTTACCACTTATTTAATGCTTTACAACTGCACGCCCACGGAATTCACCCCGTAGAATCGACTGTATCGTTGTCTCAAGTTCAACAAGTGTAACTTCCGTTAAAATGGTCTGCAGATGCTTCACCTTCCAATCAGTAGCAAGTTTTTTCCAGACCTGCAGCCTGATATCTGCCGGACACTTTACAGAATCTATTCCGATCAGGCTCACGCCGCGCAATATAAACGGATAGATATTGATCGGCAGCTCTGTGGACCCGACCAGACCGCAACAGGTAACCACACCACCGTAACGGGTCGACTTTATGGCTGCAGCCAGTGTTTCTCCTCCGACAACATCCACACAGCCTGCCCAGCGCTCTTTCATCATCGGACGGTCAACACCGGCAACAACCTGATCGCGAGTGACAATTTCAGCGGCACCCAACTCTTTCAGAAACAGCTCGTCGTAACTTTTCCCGGTGGAGGCCACAACCCGGTAGCCGGCTTTGGCCAGTATTGCCACGGCAATCGAGCCGACGCCACCGGTTGCACCGGTAACAAGCACCTCGCCGTCTGAAGGCTTGACTCCTGCTTGCACCATCTTCAGCACTGAGAGCGCTGCCGTGAATCCAGCGGTACCGATCGCCATGGATTCCTGCAGTGTCAACCCGGCTGGAAGTCTTACCGCCCACTCCGATGGAATGCGGATTATCCCGCCCCAACCGCCATCGGTCTCCATTCCCAGGTCATAACCGGTAATAACTACCTTATCACCAACGCTAAAAGCGCCGCTTTCACACGAAATCACCTCACCGGCCGCATCAACACCCGGTGTGTGCGGAAATTGGCGGGTCACGCCAGGATGTCCGGTTGCAGAAAGTGCGTCCTTGTAGTTGATCGAGGAGTAATCTACCCGGATAACAAGGTCTCCCGGCGGCAGATCATCGATACACCTGTCCATGATTTGCCGAACGAATTGTCCATCAGCTGTTTTTTCAACCACAAGCGCCTTGAATTGTATTGGTTCGGACATGTTTTTCTCTCCTTTTGAAGATAAAAGTTACTGACTGAGTCTCTGTATATAAACTGTTTCCAGATTGCCTTTAGCACTGATTGCAGGTAAAAGAAATGTATATCTCATTCGAAACTTAAGAGGGTTAAATATATGAAATCAGAAAACAGGATTGTCGGACCAGAAACGATACAGATGCTTGAGTTGGGGCACCCCTGGGTTATTGCGGACAGCTACACAAAAAAATGGCCCGCCGGACAACCGGGACAGACCATTACCTTGACAGATACAAAAGGAAATTTTCTTGCTACAGCCCTGCTCGACCCGACAGATCGAATTGTGGCGAGGGTATTGTCACGCAAACGTATAACTCTGGATATGGCTTGGATAAACAGACAATTGTTGACTGCCATAAACCTTCGACGGAATCATATAAATCTTGAGGAAACCACTGCATACCGGCTGGTGAATGCCGAGGGTGACGGTTTGCCCGGCCTGACCATTGACCGTTATGGTGATTTTTTGATGGTGCAGATTTATTGTGCCGGATGGAGGCCGCACCTGCCATTAATAACCAGGGCATTACAGGATTTGTTATCACCGCTCGGTATTTATGAAAAAACCCGCCCTCAAAACACCAGGGCACTGGAAGCCAGCAGCGACAACAAAAGCTATGGAAGACTGCTGGCCGGAGAAGCGGCTCCGCAACAGCTTGAGGTTCAGGAAAATGGCTTGAATTTTCTGGTCAGCCTGGAGCAGGGGTTGAATACGGGATTGTTTCTGGACCAGCGCAACAACCGTCGCGACCTGATGACACGGGTCGAAGGAAAAAAGGTGTTGAACCTGTTTGCCTATACGGGTGCATTTTCCGTTGCAGCGGCAGTTGCAGGGGCCGGACAGGTGACCAATGTGGATGTTTCGCCAGGCTACACTTTTCAGGCCAAGGCCAACTTCGGCATCAACCATCTCAACCCCAAGCGCTACGAATTTATCGTCGGTGACTGTCAGGCCGTTCTGGCTGACCTGACGACAAAGAAGAAGACCTACGACATTATCCTGATGGACCCGCCATCATTCTCCACCACGGCCAAAAGTCGCTTTACCACCAAAGGAGGCACATCAGATCTTGTCACAGCAGCACTGCCGCTGCTGGCAGACGGAGGACTTATGATCACATCTTCCAACCACCAGAAACTGGATCTGACCGACTATCTGAAAGAGTTGCGGCGCGGTACAGTGAAGGCTGGCTGCAACCTGCGGGTCATTTCAGTTTCCGGACAACCGGAAGACTTCCCCTACCCGGTTACATTTCCCGAAGGACGCTATTTGAAGTATGTGATCAGTGTCAAAACCGGATAATGTTCTGACATTTACATATTAGATTTGATATGGTAATTTCTATTCATTAAATCAGGCAGGACAAACGACCCGGAGGGATCAAATATGACTCTTAGCATTAAAACCAAAATTATGATCATTATGCTGGTAGGCTGCCTTTCGGTAGCCATTGCCGGAGCACTGGGCCTGATGGGCATGAAGAGCAGTAATGATGAAATAGAAACACTCTATAAAGAAAACCTGACC
>JBGSQR010000309.1:0-6907 GCA_041737975.1 Geobacterales bacterium
AGCATAACATCAACTGAAGGCACAAAACGATCATATTCACTCGGTTTTACAACTCTGGCCACAATCGTTCCATCACATGATTCAAAAGTCAGATTATTTCCACCAGGTGCAATAAGAATATGCCCGGGAAGTACAAGATCACCATCCTCTGCCTCTTTGACATTAAACTTTGACAAACGGTTCAAGCGATCAGCAAAAGCCCGAGTAAAGCCAACAGGCATATGTTGTGAGACTACAATGGCAAATGGATACTGCTTCTCAAACGTCGTAAAAAGGCTCTGCAATGCCTGAGGACCACCTGTGGAAGATCCGATGGCAACCACATCAAAACCATGATCAGTTTTTTTAATAGACCTTATTGTTGCTGGACTCAAACTAGTTAAGCTTTTTAACCTACTGTAATTATTTATGCATAAATCTTCACTACCCATTTCAGGCTTTAATTTCACAACTTGTCGAACCTTATTTTGAAGATCCTCCCGAATTTGTAACAGCTCAGGAGATGCTGTACTTTTAGGTTTGGCAACAAAATCAAACGCACCAAGTTCCAAAGCCTTAAAAACCTTATCGGCAGCACTTAATGCACTTATGACTATAACCGGAATAGAAAATCTTTTTTTAATTATTCTAAGCAATGTAAAACCATCCATTTTCGGCATTTCTAAATCAATTGTAACAAGATCAGGCTTCAAAGATATAATTTTCTGAATGCCATCCTCGCCATCAACTGCGTAACCAACTACCTCTACTCCATCAGTTTCATCAAGCATTTTTGTAATAGTACGCCTGCTGAATGCAGAGTCATCAATAACAAGCACCTTAATATTATTCATATCAGCCCTCCCAAAACTACTCGTTCTGGTTTCTGATAAATCATATCATTTTTGAAGTGTCTCAAGGTAAATTGTGTTGATATGTTCATCAACGACTCTGAATGTCCCAACAGTAAAAAACCGCCTTCCGTCAGTGAACCATGAAAAGCGGATACAACTTTCTTCTTGGAGTTCAAATCAAAATATATAATCACATTGCGGCAAAAAATTATATCCATATGTCCAAGCAAAACAATTCGGTCCGTATCATACATATTAAGATGATTTATGGTTACAGGCTCCCTTATCTCATCATTAATCCTGTATCCATCTGATAGCTCAGTAAAATATCTTTTGATATAATGTTCATCTGTTGCTCTGAAAGAAGCCTTACTGTAAACGCCGTGACGGGCAAATTGAAGAACACGCTGACTGATATCGGTGCCAATAATTTCAATATTCCAGCTATTAAGTACTGCCTGTTCCTTAATCAACATTGAAATCGTATATGGTTCTTCACCGGTAGAGCAACCGGCACTCCAGATTCGCAAACTGCGACTGCCTTGTGCCGTTTTTTTCTTTATCAATTCTGGAATGATCTCATCAGTAAAAGCCTTGAGTTGGAATGACTCGCGGAAAAAATAGGTTTCATTGGTAGTAAGGATGTCCATAACATCCATCATTTCCTGATCTCTGTTGCGTCCATATTTCAAATATTGAAAGTACTCGCGATAATACTGTAAATTCAAAACAGTAAGACGTTTCTCAAGTCTTTTCTCTAAAAGATATTTTGAATCTTCACTAAAATAAATACCACTGTGATTATAGATCATATCCCGGAAAAGAATAAACTCCGAGTGAGACATAAGTTTTGTATTTTCCGTAGATAGAATCATTCTAGCCTTCAGACCCTAAGCGAAGCAGCATTGATCTGGCAAGCAGTGCAACGTCCTGACTTTGATTCTCACAGGCGGATTTAACAATCTCAATCACTTCTAAAGTCCCGATGTTTTCAATCAGTTCAAGACATGTTATCATCAGCAATTCATTTCCACTCGGTAAAAGTGACTTCACCGCTGGCAACAGGGCTGTTTTGTCTATTTTGGCAATACTTTTAAGAACGGCGCACTGTACCCACACATCCTCATCTTTTAAAGCAAGGAAAAGTGACTCCAGGATATCATGACAATTAACCAACGCCAGAGCTTCCGCTGCAGCGACTCGAACATCGGGGTTCTCGTCCAACAAGGCGTTTTTCAAAAAATTACAACAATTTGAGAGCTGCAATTTTCCAATCGCAGAAACTGCCGCCAATCGAACAATGGCAGCCTCGTCTTTGACTAATTTGGTCAGAAGCTTACTACCACCAGAAACAGAACATAGAATTACTGCATCTCTTCTGAATTCAGGTTTGTTTGAATCTGCAAGACGAACTGCAACATTCCTAATGGCATTCGGGTCAACAAGTGAAAGCTTTTTTAGACATGAAACAACATTTGAATTAATATCCAGTTCACGGTCAGACAATAACAAAACGAGGTCATTGATACATTCCGTCATCCCAAGCTTGCCAACCGCCTCAACAGCACATCGCCTGACAACGGCAGAGCTGTCTCCCAGCGCTTCGCTAATAATCATGCGTCCATCAATCTGATTCAATTCAGCAATCAAACTACAAACAGCACATCGCTGTATATCGTCAAACATTGAATATCTCGAAATCAACAAATTCAAACCATTTGAACCTAAATGGCTGAATGCAGATATTGCAACCGGTGCCAGTTTTTCACAGGCAAATGCCGAAAGCAGAGTTTCAACACTATGCAAATCTCCAATCAAACCGAGAACTGCAGTCACTGCCTCAGCCAGAAACAACTCACTGGGATCAAAAAGTTCTATAATCTCTTTAACAACGTCACTTCCATATAAAACCTCTAGAGACTTTTTCATCTCAAGCTGCCCGTTGGCGTCAGCTTTCAGATAGATTCGATACCAGGACAACACAGCAGCGCTACGACATCGTTTCTGCCCTGATTTAAAGCCATCACGCAAAACATCTGCCGCAGCTTCATCACTTATACTACCAAGGCATTCGTATACTGCTTTACGCAGGATGTCATTTTCTGCCAGAAAAATAAGACCGTCAGGTACTCGCATTTGAGATTTCAGTTTGCTCATTGCCGTAAGTGCACTAAAACGGAAAAGTATCGAGTTATTCAACAGTGTCATTTCAAGCAGCTCAGGTATTGAATCATTTTTTCCCAGATTCCCAAGCTGTTCAGCCGCTGCGGATGAAACATTTTCATCCGGATCAGCTAGAGATGACAGTAAAGCAGGCATAAATAGGGAGCTGCCAATACCACCCATCACATCAACGACAAACTTACGAACATCAGAATCTTTGTCTCGTGCAAGTGCCGTCAGCGCCTTGGCTGAACGGGTACCAAGCCTTACTATGGCTTCGGCTGCCGAGTTTCTTAATCCGGCGTTATCCTCATCTCTCAACTTTTCCAGAAGAGCACTAATCTGTGCATCCGCTGGTTCAGCAGTAATAAAAATTTCAACAGCCTCTTTGCGTACTCGCCAACTGCTATCGGCCATAGCCAGAAAAAGTTGCTCCTGAATATCCGCAAGAGAAGAGGATTTTAGGGTTTCCAGGACAGCACGCCGCGATTCTTCATCACCAAAACGGAGAATTTTATCCACATCAACTCGCGTTATCACCAGGACACTCCCACTTGAATATTATAAATCAGACATCATAAATGGCATCAGTTTCAGCAGACGAAATTAGCGTATCAATTCCCAGAACAACATAAACATTTTCAGCATGCAGACAGACACCGAGAATACATTCGGCCCCAAGTCCATCTTCAATATCCGGAACCGACTTGATTTTATCGACCGGTACGGTTATTACCTCGTGTACTTCATCCACAGAAAGGGCTAATAACTGATTAGCCAGCTTAACGACTATAAGATTTTCAATAATAACATTATCAACTACTGGTATACCAAACCGTTTCCTGAGATTCATTATTGGAATAACGGAACCACGCAGGTTTATTACACCATCCATATAACGGGACGGGGTAGGCAAAGTTATTATGACCTGTGCCGGCATGATCTCCTTTATTCGCATCAAATCAACACAAAATAGGATCTTGTCCAGACTAAAACATGCAAATTGTATTTCGTTAAGTGCTTTTGTCATATCCTCGATAAAACTCCACTACAATTTAAATAAAAGAACTTCCGTTCAATTTATGTTTATATTTGTAATGCTATCCAGATTTAGCAAGATAATCATTAACTTATCACAACGACCAATCCCGTTGATAAAATCATTATCATCACATTCAAGAGTAGCCGGCGCACATTCAATACTGTTTTTGACAATACGTACTACCTGTGTAACTTCGTCTACCAAAAGCCCTGTCAGGTTTTCACCTGATCTAACAACAACAATGCGTTGATTGAGAATATCCGGCTTGGAACTGAAGCCCAGACGACTAAGCATATCGATTACAGGGACAATAGTTCCGCGCAGGGAAATAACGCCAGGCAGATAAACAGGAGCGTGTGGCACTTCTGTTATTGCTTTTGGCTTAATTATTTCTTTAATCCGCATAATATCAATGCCATACAATTCTTTTGATATGCGAAAACAGAGAAAATCATCATATTCAACAGACTCTTCAACTTTAATCTCTTCTACCATCTGATGTTGATCTTCAACACACCCGGCAGCAATTCTCCCGGCGAGGATTGCCTCTACCGGATCAACATTACGCTTTAACTTTTCAGGTTCCTGCCTGCCTGGATAATGTTCTTCTCTGAAAGAATTTGAGATAACGGCAAAGTTGTTATTAATTGTAACACTTTCATGTTCAAAGCAGATCTCCTGGCTAATAGTTGGCACGAAAAGATCCGCTGATCTGGCAATCGGGAGTTGATCCTGTTTTACAAGGAGTCTTGAATTACGAGCTTTTTGTCTTATTTTAGCCAGATTCATAGTTGTGGCCTACATCATCAATTCATTTTTAATTTCTTCAATAATGGAAGAGTCAATCAGGGCGGCATCTATTCCGTAGGCTACCAGCAGGGCGTTTGTAGCCATTGAATTAATCCGTCTTGGTACCCCGCCTGTCAATTCAAATATTTTGTGTACCGCATCAGGTGTAAACAAACCTGCACTCCCCCCGGCAGCTTCAAGCCTGAAATCCAGATACTCCATAGTTTCTTCGAGAGTTAAAGGTACCAGGTGGTAATTAAGTGCCACACGCTGGCAAAGTGGTACAAAACGGGGTAATGCGAGCATATCACGCAATTCAGGCTGCCCCATGATTATCACGCTTAACAGGTTGATATCATCCAGTTGAAAATTCGTCAGAAGCCGTATTTCGTCAAAGACCTCTTCATCGGAAATCATTTGCGCTTCGTCAATAACAATTACGGGACAGATATCTTTTTGATAAAAGCCATAAATAGAGGAATTAATCTGTTCAAGCAGATCATCTTTTGCAGTTGCCGGATTTTGTACATCAAGCAACCGGGCTGTAGTGCGCAGAAACTCATTCGGGTTTAAACGAGGATTAACGATATAGCAAAAGCGGAAACCGGATCCGAGACGATCCATTAAAGCTCTGGATAATGTTGTTTTACCACACCCGATATCACCGGTAAGTACAGCTATTTCACGCTCTTCCAGAACGAACTCAAGCCTGGCCAGAGCTTCTTCATGTCCCCTGCTTAAAAACAGAAAGTCAGGATCTGGCGTTTTACTGAAAGGTTTTTTACTGAATCCGAAATAATCTTTGTACATTTTTCAGTTCCCGTTTTTTCTGGATTCGCTCAGTATTGCCCCGGTATCCAGGACAAGAATTGTTCCCTGGTCTCCAAGATCAGCAGCACCTGATATCCCGTGATACCCTTTAAAGGCATCACCCAAAGGCTTGATAACGACGTCCTGCTGTCCAAGCAATTCATCGACTACTATTCCGATACGCTTGTCTGCAATTCCGACTACTACTGCATATATATCCCCTGACAACCTGTCATGGGTTGGTTTAAAACCCAGGTAACGATCCAGTTGAATTAATGGCAGAGTTGAATTACGTAATGTCACTACCTCATTTTGTTCAATTGTTTCTATTTCACTTTTCTTAAGCAGAAGTGTTTCCTGTACCGAAGAAATAGGCATGGCGTAGATTCTGGATGCAGATGAAACAATCAGAACTTTGATAATGGCCAGGGTAATCGGCAGAGTAATGGTAAAACGGCTGCCAAAACCAGGAGTTGTTTCCACATCTACCATACCGGATATGGCTGAAATATTATTTTTTACCACATCCATTCCAACACCGCGTCCGGACACTTCACTTACAGTTTCAGCTGTTGAAAAGCCGGGTATAAAAATTATTTCCAGAGCATCCTTGTCAGATATATTACTGATATCTGAAACCAGCCCTCTTTCCAAAGCCCTTTTTTTAACACCTTCAATGTCAATCCCGTTGCCATCATCAGCTATCTCGATGACAACATGATTTCCTTTCTGACGGGAAGATATGCTGATTGTACCGCGTTCACCTTTGCCCAGTTTAAGGCGATAATCAGGCATTTCAATGCCATGGTCGATTGCATTTCTGATGATATGCATCATCGGGTCAGAAATATCCTCAATCAACAATTTATCCAGTTCAGTTTCAGCGCCAAAAAAGGTCAAATCCACCTTCTTACCCTGCTCTCGGGATATCTTACGAACTATTCTGGACATTTTTTCATAGAGCTGGCCAACAGGAACAAGGCGAATTTCCATCACCCCCTTCTGCAAGTCAGCCAATTTGCGCTCAAGACTTTTAGTTGCCTTTCCAAGCTCAATACCAAGGTGCGAGAAACCTTCGTTTCGCATGCTCATGGCCAACCCGGAAATTGAAGAATGAGACTGCACCAACTCTCCAACAATATTCATCAATTCATCAAGTTTGCCTATGTCAACCCGGACCGTTCTACTCATACTTTTTGATGAACGCAGGGGTTCTGCTGCCACAGCAACTGGTTCTGGCAACTCATAGTCGTCAATAACCTGTTTCATA
>JBGSQR010000316.1:0-6954 GCA_041737975.1 Geobacterales bacterium
CAACACATACATAGTGGTAAACGATAATACTAAACCATTCGCGAGAATGGGGCGGAAAGCCTACAGGGTCTCGTTGAGACAGCCGGGTTGCCGAAATACCTTCAAGGTAAATTGGCCCCGGCTTTTTTATGCCCGAATTCAAGTTTTAAGACAGATATCCTAAATATTCAGCGGAGTTAAAATGTCAAAAAACATCCTTGTTGTTCTCCTGATCATGATCTCAGCATTGTTTGGCTGCGGCTCCGGTGGCGGCACCAGCACATCCGGCACATCCGGCCAATCCCAGGATCCGAGCAGCGGGCCTGCTGTTCCGGGCCAGCAGACAAAACAGACGCTGACCACTGCATTGGACGGCAATATCGCAGGCTACCTGGAATATCTGCCGGGTGACCACGCTACCAGCAACCACACATACCCATTGATTATTTTCTGCCATGGCCTTGGGGAATTGGGTGACGGCAGCAGCGCTTCACTGGATAAGGTCGCTTATAACGGCATACCTAAACTGATCCGCAACAACCAGTTTCCTACCGGCTTCACAGTCAACAATCAGACATTTTCTTTCATTGTTGTGTCTCCACAATTTAAAAGCTGGCCAACTGCCAACAACATTGTTGCCTTGATTGACCACCTCAAAACACGGGGGATTCGTTTCGACCCGAAGCGTGTATATGTTACCGGCCTGAGCATGGGTGGAGGAGCTACCTGGTCAGCAGCCAACAGTAGTGCCAGCCTGCCGCTAATCGCTGCGGTGGTACCGGTCTGCGGCGCACAGGATTCAAATGATGCCAGTGCAAAACGCATCGCCGATGGCCATCTCGCGGTTTGGGCTCTACACAATAATGGCGACCAGACAGTTACCGTTAACAACACAAACCACTGGATTGATGCAATCAACAAATTCAACCCAACGATTCCACCTCGCAAGACTATATTTAATGTCAGCGGCCATGATGCCTGGACACAGACATATAATCCTGCTTATAAAGAAGTATTTGATGGCACACCATTGAATGTCTATGAGTGGATGCTGACCCACAAAAAACCATAAAAAGCTTGAGAAAGTATTTGATAACCATATAAACTACAGATACTTATCAACAGAATAAAATGTCCATATTTTTTAAACAGCTTTAATCGCCGATTCTGCCGAATAGGCAATCTAAAAGGAGACCACCCATGAAATCGCTGATACTTGCATTAATACTGGCACTAACACCTTTTGTGTCCATAGCGGCCGACAACACTATTGGCACTGTCCCTAGCAGTTATGATGTGACGGAAACGCTCAATCGACTTGAATCCATTGTCAAAGAAAAAGGAATTACAGTCTTTGCCCGCATAGACCATCAGGCCGAAGCTGCCAAGGCGGGTCTGACAATGAAAGCCAGCCAGCTGCTAATATTCGGCAACCCAAAGGTTGGTTCTCCATTGATGATGGCAGCACCGACCTCAGGTATCGACTTACCACTCAAGGCACTAGCCTGGGAGGATAATAAAGGCAAGGTCTGGTTAAGCTACAACCTCCCAGACTTTCTGAAACAGCGACATGGCTTGAACGACGACCAGCTTAAACCAATGGCACCGATTGGCGCACTAATAGAAAAGTCCGCAAAATAAAACATTAATGTCATTCGAATTACATTGATCATGGAAAGTTTTGGGAGTTTCACGACCGGCTGTTTGAAAACCAGCAGGTGCTGAGTAAAGCCAAGTTAACTGCAATAGCAAAGGAGTTGAAGCTGGACCTGAAACTCTTCAACAAAAAAATGAAAGACACTTCAATTCAAAAGTTGATTGATCGGGTTATGGCTGACGTTGACCGCCTGGGAATAACAGGAACTCCGACTGTGTACATCAACGGAAAACTCCTTGAAGACCGTTCATTCAAGGGTTTCCAGGCTGCCATTGATCTGGAAATAAAGAATTAGCCTGACAGGCTGGGAATATTGCTGTAATCAGGGCCCTAACTAAGTTCACTAACGACCAGATGACAAACCTGTTCAAACAAAAAATTACATTCACTGAGCGATTCAGGCAGTGTCACTCCCTGCGCCTGCATATGTCCATGATCCTCATGGCAACTTTCTTTTCCGGTTTTCTGGCAACGCGTGTCATGCTGGCAATGAATCTGGAAAACATCCTGCTGCGCTACCCACTGACGGTTGCCTTTGCGTATCTGGTGTTCTTCATATCAGTCAAGCTGTGGCTTAAATATGTTGCAGTCTCACCACCCGCAAAAAAGGCATACGAAAACTCGCTTGACGCAGTTGACCTGGCAACAAACATTTCGTTCCCAGGCCCGTCCGGAGGCACATTTCACGGTGGCGGAGGGGCCTTTGACGGTGGTGGCGCGTCCGACAGTTTCGGCGATGCCAGTGCTACACTTGCTGACGGCATCGACACCAGCGGCGGCATAGATGACGCTATCAGTGATGCTGCCGGTGACGTGGTTTCAGGTGCGCTGGGCGATGAAGGCGGGGTGGTTGCCATAGTTGTCTTTGCTGCCCTGGCGGCTGTCTTGGCGGTGGTGGTCGGTGCCGGTGCTTATCTGGTTTACGAGGCACCATTTATTCTGTCGGAAGCGGCTTTTGAGTTTATCCTGGCGGCCGGACTGCTGCGCGGGGCCAGACGAATCGATGAGTCCGACTGGGTGGGAAGTGTTTTCAAAACCACCTGGATCCCTTTTGCTGTTACCATGGGCCTGACCGCTTTTGCCGCCGGCCTGATCCAGAACTATTTCCCCGGTGTCACCCGCATTTCCGAACTGTTTTCACGTCTATAATCAACTAAAAAAAATCGTGCGCAGTAGTATATAACCGCGAATAATACTGAGACAGAGACAAATCACACCTAACGAGACGTTATGGAGCCATCAGTTCATAATACTATTGACGTCTTGACGTTATAACGTTATAATGCTAAGATAAATTAAGGAGGTACAATTTATGGGAACACTCACCAAACGGGCAACCGTTTATTTTGACCCTGCCTTGCACAGGGCACTTCAACACAAGGCTTTGGAGACATCCCGTTCTCTTTCCGATATTGTAAATGACGCGGTACAAAATACACTGGCCGAAGATGCCCAGGACTTGGCAGCCTTTGAGGAAAGGGTCAACGAACCCCTGATATCCTATGAAGCCGTATTGAAAGAGCTCAAGGCTAATGGCCGTCTATAGCATTTCCTTCAAAGACTCCGTCAGGAAGGATCTCGAATCCATTGCAAAAAACGACCTGCAACGGATCATGGACCGGATTGGAAACCTTGCGGAGGATCCACGCCCAATCGGATGTGAAAAGCTTTCCGGGCAGGAAAAATATCGCATTCGCCAAGGGAATTATCGCATCATATATTCGATACAGGATAACGAACTGACCGTCTGGGTGGTCAAGGTAGGCCATCGACGGGAAGTCTACCGAATATGAGCTCACGCATCTGACTCACCCGCATTTCCGAAATGTTTTCCCGCCTGCAATTGATATTCTTCCGTGACTAAATAAACTGCACCTGCACTTCTTTTGTGCTTTTCAGCAACCAAAACGTCCAACTCCCAAAATATTAACCAAGAAATACAGCAGTTTAAATAACCTCTTGTTTTTGGCATGCGTTATGTATTAAATTATACAACCAAAACCACAGTGTAGTGGTTGGGTCCTCGACGGAGAGGACCTTAAAATAACCGGTTCAAAAAGCTGCAGAGGTAAGACAATGCAAAATAAAAACAAAAACATGGAACTGTCAGGCGCTTTATGGATCAACAAGGAGCATAACAAGTTTCTGGGTGGAGATCGTATGGCTCTGCTGGAAAGGATCGATGAAACCGGTTCGATCACAAAGGCCGCCAAAGCTGTTGGCATCAGCTACAAGACCGCCTGGGATGCCATTAACATGATTAACAACATGGCAGATAAGCCGCTTGTTGATCGCCTGACCGGTGGGAAGGGAGGTGGAGGCACAACGCTGACTGCCGAAGGTAAAAGAGTACTGAAAGAGTTCCAGATTATTCAGGAAGAACACCATAAATTCCTGCATAGCCTCACCGACAGGCTCGGCAATGCCGACTACCTGTACCAATTTCTAAGGAGGATCTCCATGAAAGTCAGCGCTCGAAATGTATTTTCAGGATCAATATCTGCCATTACTAAAGGTGCAGTAAACGCTGAAGTAATTCTATCACTTAAAGGCGAAACCAAAATTGTGGCAACTGTCACAAACGGCGCTATAGACACTTTGGGATTAGAGGTAGGCAAAGATGCCTATGCCATTGTCAAAGCCAGTTCAGTTATTGTCGGAGCAGACATTGAAACCGCCAAACTTAGTGCCCGCAACATCCTGTCCGGGTCAGTTACTAAAATTATTGAAGGTCCGGTCAATACTGAAGTAGATATTGAAATCGGCGCCGGCAATACCATCAGCGCCGTCATTACCCACGGCAGCAGCGTAATATTGGGCTTGAAAGTTGGCGGCCAAGCCTGCGCAATATTCAAAGCCTCGAGTGTTATTCTGGGTGTCAATTAGTTATATCCGAAAGGAATCAAACCATGAAACTTATCAAACTGCTGGTTTTCGCCATCATTCTTCTGATTTCATCCAATGCCCATGCTGAAAAAATAACCATCGCTGCAGCAGCTGATCTTAAATTCGCCATGGACGAGATCGTCACAAGCTTCAACAAGACACAGCCGGGCAACGAGGTGCAGGTCATTTACGGTTCATCCGGCAAGTTTTTTACACAGGTACAACAAGGCGCACCTTACGACCTGTATTTTTCTGCTGACATAAACTATCCACGCGAACTTGCCAAAAAGGGAATGGCTGCTTCCGCGGTTATTCCCTATGCTGTCGGGCGTATTGTCCTCTGGAGCAACAGCATGGATGCAACCAAAATGACATTGGCTTCACTCACCGATTCAAAAATTATTCGCATCGCCATTGCCAACCCCAAGCATGCACCATACGGCAAAAGGGCTGAAGAGGCGCTGAAAGCGTCGGGGTTATGGGACCGGTTACAGAAAAAACTGGTGTTTGGCGAGAACATTGCACATACCGCTCAATTCGTTCAGACCGGCAATGCCCAGGTTGGAATTATTGCTTTGGCACTGGCTCTCAATCCGGAATTGTCAAAAAAAGGTGGCTATTACCTGATTCCGGACAATCTTCATAATCCGTTGGAGCAGGGATTTGTGATCACCAAACAAGGTTCAAATAAGCCATTGGCAAAGAAATTTGCTGACTACATGGGTTCGAAACAGACCCGTGGCATTATGACCAAGTACGGATTTATGCTGCTGGGTGAGAAAGCGGGAAAGTAAATAATGGGATTGAATGAAAGCGACATCCAGGCCATCTGGCTGACCGTCAGACTGGCTTCAATAGTGACAGTAATTCTACTGCTGATTGGCACTCCGGTTGCCTGGTGGCTGGCCCGCACCCGGTCGCGTCTAAAAGGCCCGATCGGTGCAGTGGTCGCCTTGCCGCTGGTATTGCCTCCATCTGTACTCGGCTTTTACCTGCTGCTGGCCATGGGACCAAACGGGCCGGTAGGACAGTTGACGAAATCGCTTGGCATCGGCGCCCTGCCTTTTACTTTCTGGGGACTGGTCATCGCCTCAGTTTTCTACTCTCTGCCTTTCATGGTTCAGCCGCTGCAAAATGCTTTTGAGTCAATCGGCGACCGTCCTTTAGAGGTCGCCGCTACTCTGCGGGCCTCGCCGCTGGATACATTTTTCAGCGTGGCCCTGCCCATGGCGCTGCCCGGCTATCTGACCGCATCCATACTGACCTTTGCCCATACCGTGGGCGAGTTCGGTGTTGTACTGATGATCGGCGGCAACATTCCGGGTGTAACCCGCGTTGCCTCGGTTCAGATCTATGACCATGTGGAAGCGTTGGAGTATTCTCAGGCACACCATCTTTCTGCTGTTATGCTGATATTTTCATTCCTGGTGCTGTTGGCCCTTTATGCCTGGCGACCGAACACACGAAAAGGGTAAACAATGGATCAGATTACTGCACGTTTTCAGATAAACTGGACCGGATTCACCCTCAACCTGGACGTGAACATCCCTGGGACCGGAGTGACCGCCATCTTCGGACAGTCTGGCTCCGGCAAAACGACCCTGCTGCGCTGCATTGCCGGGTTGGAGCGGGCAACCGATGGTTATCTAATGTTCAAAGGTGAAATCTGGCAGGACGAAAAGACATTTATGCCTGTGCATAAACGTCCGCTGGGTTATGTCTTTCAAGAGGCCAGCCTGTTCCCGCACCTTACAGTGATGGGAAACCTGCGTTACGGGCTGAACAGAAGCAGGGATGAGCAGAAGGTCAGCCTGGACAAAGCTATTGAACTGCTGGGGATCGGGCATCTGCTGGAACGGAAACCGGACCGGCTTTCCGGCGGGGAGCGTCAAAGAGTCGGCATTGCCCGTGCCCTGGCTGTCAGTCCTCGTATTCTGCTGATGGACGAACCGCTGGCCGCCCTGGACCTGGCCCGTAAGCAGGAAATAATGCCTTATCTGGAACGGTTGCACGATGAATTGGAGATTCCGGTGCTTTATGTGACCCATTCACCGGATGAAATGGCGCGTCTTGCGGATCATCTGGTGGCAATGAAGGACGGACAGGTCGTGGCTGACGGCCCGCTGGCCGATGCTCTTGCCCGGCTTGACCTGCCGATCAGTCTGGGCAAGGAACGGGAGGTTGTTCTGGATGCGGTAATTGGAGAGCGGGACGAGACATGGCACCTGGCCAGAATGGATTTTGCCGGCGGCAGCCTGTGGGCCAGGGATCGGGGCATTACTGTGGGAAGCCGAGTCAGGGTACGGGTGCCGGTCAGCGGTGTCAGTCTGTCCCTGGATCACCAGGAACAGAGCAGTATCATCAACAGCCTTCCCGGAACAGTTGAAGCGGTTGCAGAAGACGACCACCCGGGACTGACCCTGGTCAGGGTC
>JBGSQR010000324.1:0-4472 GCA_041737975.1 Geobacterales bacterium
CCACTGCGGGGGCTTTATTTGTCAGGTTCAGGATCTGGTGCTGGTCTGGTTTATCTGTGACAACATCCTGCAATGCCTGACAGAGTCCGGCCTGATCGTTGAGCTTTAGAAAAGGTTTCAGATCGGTCATGGCATCGGAAAACAGGCAGCTCTTGGCCATGCCGGTGGAGGTGATTCTGATCCGATTACAGTCCTTGCAAAAGTGGCAGGAGACCGGTGTGATGATACCGACGGTTCCCGCTGCGCCTTTGATGCGGTAATTGACTGACGGACCGGCGTGTTTCTCACGGGTAACCGTTTCCAGATCATAGTGGCGCGACAAACGCTCCAGCAGTTCGGTACCCGGAACGGTGGTGGCCTGCCAGTCGCTGTCTTGCAGGGTCGGCATGTACTCGATGAAACGGACCCGGTAGGGGTGGTCAATGGTCAGGGCGGCAAAATCCGCCACTTCGTCGTCGTTGATGCCGCGCATGACAACCACGTTGATTTTGACAAAGGGAAAACCGGCCTTAGCGGTCGCTTCAATTCCTGCCAGTACGTCTTTCACATTGCCACCGCGTGTGATTCTTGAAAACGTATCCGCTTTCAGGGAATCCAGGCTGATATTGAGGCTTTCGATTCCGGCGTTTCGCAGATCGGTTGCCATTTCCTTGAGCATGATGCCGTTGGTGGTCAGGACCAGTCGTTGCAGGCCTGGCAGGGCGGCCAATTTTTCCAGAAAACCGACAATACCCTTGCGTACCAGCGGTTCCCCGCCGGTAACCCTGATTTTCTCCACCCCGATCTCAATCGCCGCCCGTGATACCTGCAGCAGTTCCTCGTAGCTGAGTACATCGCCATGTTCCAGACTTTCCACACCTTCGGGCGGCATGCAGTAGCGGCAGCGCAGGTTGCAACGGTCGGTTACGGATAGGCGCAGATAGTTGATGATCCGGCCATGGGTGTCAATCAGAGGCATCAGGCAACTCCCATCTCAAACTCTCTGCTGAGCAGCATTGCTGAAACTGTTTCACCGGCAGCCAGAGATTGGCCCGGTTCCAGTCGAACTAATCCGTTACCTGCAATCAGCGCCGAAATGCGGGCAGAACCCTGATCTCCTGTGGCGGTAATTGTGTAAACTCCGTTGTCAAGTTTGACCTGTACGCTGACCAGATGCGGACGGTCCCCCTTATTTTTCAGCGGATCCGTAAGTATGGCCCTGACTTGCGGACGATAGATACGAGTATGTCCCATCTGCTTTAGGATGGCTGGGCGGACAAATATTTCAAATGCAACCATGGCGGCAACAGGATTACCAGGCAGGGCAAAGACCGGTTTCCCTTTCAGCATGGCAAAGGCCACCGGTTTGCCCGGCTTCATATTTACCTTCCAGAAAAGGATTTCACCACCCAGCTCAATGATGGACTCTCTGACATAATCCCGGTCGCCGGCTGAAACTCCACCGGTTGTAATCAGGATGTCGTTTTCGATGCCGGCCAGGATTTTTTCTCTGGTATTTACTAGCAGATCGCCGGTTATGCCGAGTAGTACCGGCTCTGCTCCGGCTTCTGCAGTCTGGCTGGCTATGCTGAAGCTATTGCTGTTATAAAGCCGGTTGCATTGATACGGTGAACCCGGTTCGATCAGTTCGTCGCCGGTGGCCAGTATCCCGACACGTGGGCGGCGAAAGACCGGCGCTGATGCTCTGCCAAAAGAGGCCAGCATGCCGATTTCCTGCGGTCTCAATAGTGAGGACGCCTTGATGGTCAGATCACCAGCTCGTAATTCTTCCCCCTGATGCCTGATGTGACTGCCGATCTTGATCTTTCCGGTGACCACGATTAAGTCGCCACTGACGATTACATCCTCAATTGGAACAACCGTGTCGCAACCGGCAGGAATCGGAGCTCCGGTCATGATTCTGACCGCCTTGCCGGGTGCTATCGGTTCAGTCATGGTGTCACCGGCTGGCAGAAAACCGCCTGCAGCAAGCTTGTTATCCGTAAGTGAGTCAATGGCAAAGGCATAACCGTCCATGGCCGAGTTGTTGGCAGCCGGGATGTCCCGTGGAGCATGGATATTTTCTGCAACAACGCGACCCAGTGCCTGCAGCAATGGCACTTCTTCTGAAGCCTGCAAAACGGTCTGTTCCAGAATAATCTGCTGTGCATCAATGATACTGATCATTTTGCCTCCCCGGATTTGTTCATTTCATCGCACATCGCGCGGAATTTCTGGTCCACATACTCCTGAAAACCATGTTGCAGTGTGTCAAACTGTTCCAGCAACATGAGGGCTTCCGGCGTCAGGGTTGATTCACCACCGCCACTGCCGCCTTTCAGGCGATTAACCAGGCTGACCCCCAGTCTCTTTTCCATGGCATCAATGTAGGTCCAGGCCTTGCGGTAGGGGATACCCATCTCTTTTGAAGAGGCATTGATTGATCCGCTTTTCTGGACAAGTCTCAGCAGTATTTCACGCCCCTGGCCAAAGACCGGTTCTCCGTCAATTTCCAGCCAGATCTTTGAGCGAACCTGCAGTTTGTCAGTAATGGTATTCATTTGTTTTGCCCTTATTGCAGTGATGTTCAGGAAGGTGCTTACATTGACCATGATGGCCTGTTCACGGCTGCTCAAATGTTATTTTTCCGCTTTGCAGAGATGTGTTGATATAGTCCTTATACCAAATATGCATAACGATGTAAATGCTACTTGGAGGAAGTTTTTTGCTGATGAAACTGATGACAATTATAAATATTGGTGTAAAAATACTTGAATATGTTAGAAATCATAACATTTTATGCTAGTTCTGTAGTTGCTGCATTTTTCAAGGAAAGGATTTTCAATGGTTACCATCTCTCACCCCAATGATCTTGCCAGAGAAGTCCTCCGGGCAATCAACAGTCGCGATTTTATTGCACCACCACGGCAGACTGTTAATAAACTGTTTCAACTTATGTACCATGCCAGTATTTCCAGGGAAGAGTCGGAATACATCTCATTTCATATGGTGCTTTTTAATCCATCAAACCCGATGCCGGACCGGCGTGATCAGTTTGAAGCTGATTCATGGCACTTTTTCCCGCTTGCCGTGCCGGAAGAGATGTCGCTGGCAAATATCAGCAAGCTGGCCCTGGCATCACATCCCCGTAGTTCGGCCCTGGCGATTTATCCCGACAAAAAGGGGAAGCTGATCATATGGGGCCTGATTGACCAGCTTAATCGTTATGAGGACTTTATCCGGCTGGAAAACAGCTCGGCACCGCAGCGTCCAGGACTGTTTGAGGCGAGGATAGTCGGGCCTGGTCATATTCTAGTCACCATCGGCTATGACCAGGTCTGCGAACTGAAAATAGACATGCTCAGCCTGAATACAATAGATATCTTTTCTGGCGGGGCAATTCCGGAAAGGCTTTCTCCCGGGGTTGACATGCTTTTGAACAGCCTGCGAACAGCCGACGAGTCATTGCTCCCTTTCTGGCAGGAAACGGACATGGCGGTGCGACGGATCTGGATGTCTGTCATTCAGAGACTGTTATTCAGGATCAAGGGCTTAAAACATGGTGGTGCCATACTGATTAACAATGATTCAAGGGATGGACTGAATCTGAAGTATGAAATCCGCTATGATCGACTGAAACTGGCTTTGTCTGAATATGTTACCTGCAGGCATGAGCGTGCCAAAGCTGATCATAGGGGAAATAAAGCTGAGGAAACGGCCCTGGCTGTGCTGTCGGAAAAATGCCGAAAAGCAGAAAAAGATGTGGAGGCCGCCATCTGGTTTATCGCTCTTCTAACCCGTATTGATGGGCTTGTGTTGCTGAACAGGGGGCTGGAAGTGGTTGGCTTTGGTGTGGAAATTACAGCTTCAAAGCCGCCCGCCTCTCTGAAAAGTGTTATCGGCAGCAGTTCAGAAGAAAAAGGCAGAAGCAAGCTTAGTTATACACACTTTGGTACACGCCACAGGTCAATGATGCGTTATTGTGATGCTGACCAGGATAGTGTGGGATTTGTCATTTCACAAGACGGAGATGTCAGGGCCGTAGCCAGGGTTGATAGTGATCTCTGTGTCTGGGAAAACTTCAGGCTGTTGCCGGAGATTACGGAAAAGTAGTTCGAATTTAAAGTCCAGAGTTATTCATTTTCTGTCCTCATACTCCCAGCCCGATCAACGGGCTGGCCTATCCGTTTCATTTCTTTCTTCCTCTTGATGTTGTCGAATAATACGCATTGTTGTGGAATATTCAACATAACCTTATAGCTGATGCCAAGACAGTACTGTTAAAATATTGTTTAAATATGGTGGTTTGCGGCTTTGATGCGGTCTGGCACGGTCCTTGATAGTGTAGCTGTATCGAGATCTGTAAACCAATGGAGTTAAATATGAAAAATAAAGTCGTCAATATACTAATGCTCGTGGCCACAGTTACATTGCTTTCTGTACTTGCTTTTTACGTCAAAGTTGGTGTGACTGCAGATTCAGTAGCTGTGTTG